>DATEHJ010000140.1:0-10929 GCA_035279645.1 Gemmatimonadaceae bacterium | reverse complement strand
CCGCCCACCATTGCACGAAGAGAAAAACCGCAATCGTGATCGCCGGCATCCACACGTATGCGTGAAGCCCGCCGTTCTGGAGCGAGAACGGAAGCACGGACAGGGCCGCGGTCTCGCTCCCGAAGTGCGCGGTGAGACCTGACTTCAATGCGGCCATGCCGCCCACTTTTTTCACGGCGAACACCGCGAGTACGATCACCGCGGTCATTTTGATCACGAATTGCACGAGATCGGTCCAGAGCACCGCCCACATTCCCGCCGCCACCGAATAGGCGACCGTGATAACGAAGCAGATGCCGACGGCCACATACGGGTTCACGCCTAACGAGATCCCCAGAATCTTCACCATCGCCTTCGTCACCCATCCCAAGATGATCAGGTTGACGAAGATACCGAGATAAATGGCGCGAAAGCCTCGCAGAAACGTCGCCGGCGGACCGCTATAACGCATCTCCGCGAACTCGATGTCGGTCATGACGTGCGCCCTTCGCCAGAGCCGGGCGAAGAAGAACACCGTCAGCATGCCGCTCATCAGGAAGCACCACCAGAGCCAATTGCCGGCCACACCGTGCGAGAACACGAGGCCCGTCACGACGAGCGGCGTATCGGCCGCGAACGTTGTCGCGACCATCGACGCCCCGGCCAGCCACCAGGGGACCTGGCGCCCCGAAATGAAGTACTCGCTCAGACTCTCGCCGCCGCGACGCGTGAAGGCGAAGCCGATGCCTGCCGAAAGGATGAAGTACGCGGCGACGATTGCCCAGTCGATCGCTGTCACATTCATGGGTGGGAGCTCTGCGCGGGAAGGGGTGAGCGAGCCGTCGTCGACATCACCGCGTCTGCCAACGCCACACGAACTCGTCCGATCTTCGTGTTCGCGCGCGTCGGGTTGACACGGTTGCTGAGAAGAATGACGAACACATCACGCGTCGGGTCAACCCAGATCGACGTCCCGGTGAATCCGGTGTGGCCGAACGCTGCCTCGGACATGAGATGACCTGCCGAGTTGCCGCCGTCGGGCTTTTGCCAGCCGAGCGCGCGGTCCTGCACCTGACGCGTCGTGAACAACTCGATTGTCTCCGGGCGAAGGACGCGCACGCCATCGAGCGTGCCGCGGTTCAGATACATGCGGGCGAATCTCGCCAGGTCGTGCGCCGAACTAAAAATCCCCGCGTGCGCGGAAACGCCACCGAGATAATACGCGCGTTCGTCGTGTACGACACCCCACACTTTGCCGCCGCGCACGGGATCGATCTCCGTCGGGGCGATGCGGGGTTTGAGCGCGGCCGGCGGACGATACATCGTTTCGTTCATCCCCAACGGCCGAAACACGTGGTTGAGGACATACTCATCGAGCGTCTCGCCGGAGAGTCGCTCGACCAGCCGCCCAAGCATGTACGCGCCGATGTCGCTATACACCATCCGCACGCCGGGCAGCGTGTCGAGTGGCGTCGAGAACATCAGCTTCGCGAGGCTGTCGGGATCATGCGTCTCGCGATCGTATGGCTTGAACGCGGGCAGTCCGGAGGTGTGCGTGATCAGATGCCGGATCGTCACCAGCTCTTTGTGTGCACCTTGCCATTCGGGGATGTAGCGCTGGAGCGGCGCGTCGAGACTCACCTTGCCTTGTTCGTACAGCTGCATGACGGCGGTTGTCATGCCGATGACTTTGGTGAGCGACGCAAGATCCCAGAGGGAATGCTCGTCCGGCACCGCACTCGGTCCCCAGTCCAAGTGGCCGACGCTGTCCTCAGCGAGAATCCCGCTTCGCGTTCCAACAACGGCGTATGCGCCAGGGAAGGCGCTGTCACGCTCCGCGCGCGCGAGAATCGCGCGCAGTGAATCGCGCAATGCCCCGGTGACGGCGTTGTCGCTGCGTGTGCTCGTGGCGGGAAGGTTTTGAGCGCGAGACTGGGCTGCTGGCACGGGAGCCGTTGCGCATGCCGCGGTGTAACACAGAACCACGAGCTTCGCGCGACCGAATCGAGAGTGACGGGAGGTGCCGAGAGTGCTCATCATGGCTCAGCGGTTGGGGCTTGGTAGACCGCAAGCTGCACGTCTCGGCGGTCTCGCACTAGGCATTATAGGCACGGGTGGCGCGCGAGGATACGCGCGACAATTGGCGAGCACCGGCGGGTACGCATTAGGTTGTCGTCGGAGAGTTGTGCATCCCTCTTGCACGCTCCGTCGCTCCACATCACGAGGGCGGGTCGGCGACTCGCCGCATGGAGGATATGCCGATGAAGAGATTCGGTGCCGCGCTTTGGCTTGTGGTGGCAATTGTCATGAGCAGCGGATGTGGTCCGCGACAGGCGTCGGTGCGCACCGCGCCCACCGCGGCGGAGGCGACGATCCACTTCACGAACAACCTTTCGCAAGCCGTGAACGTGTATGTCGTGCAGGGCGGCACCGAGACATTCGTCAGGCAGGTTTCGGCGAACACGACGGAGAATCTCCCGGTGCGCGGCATCGCGCTGGGTACGCAGGTGCTGCTGCGCGCGGTCACGATCGACAACAAGAGCCAGTTCGATACGCAGAATCCGGTGGCGCTCACGTCGACCTACACGTGGAAGGTGCCGTGAGCTCCCGGCGTTTGCCGCAGCTCACGCAGGTTGCTACAACTCTGTGGAAGGGATACCTTTACGGGCCGAAGCGAGCTTGGATTTTCGCTTCGGCTCTCTCGCATCGTGATCGCCGGGTGTTGCCTTCGGCCCTTTGCGTCGAGCCTCTATCCGGCGGCGGTTCAACCGCGACGCTACTCGCCGTGTCGCCTACTGGCCCGCTCGCTATCCTGCGTGACGGAACCGAATGAAAATTCTGCCGGACTGGCTGAAAAACGGATACCTGCGCGTCATCGATCCGGTCGCAAACTGGCTGGTCCGGCGTGGAGTCCATCCCAACACCATTACTGCGGTCGGGACGGCTTGTTCAGTCACGGGCGGGATCATCTATGGTACCGGCCACATTTCCGTCGGCGGTTTTTTTCTCGGACTCACCGCGCTCTTCGACGTACTGGACGGCACCGTGGCGCGGCGCTCGAATCGCAGCTCGACTTTCGGTGCATTTCTCGATTCGACGCTCGATCGATTAGCTGACGGTGCCGTGCTCGGCGGACTCGGGGTGTTCTACGCGCTGAGTCCGACCCACCGCAGCGTCCCGATGGTCGTGGTGTGCCTCGCCGGCATCATCGGCTCGTTTCTCACGTCGTACACGCGTGCGCGCGCCGAAGCTCTGGGACTCGATGCCAAGGTGGGAATGCTTCAGCGACCCGAGCGCGTCGTACTGCTATCCGTTCCTCAGGCGTTCTTCGGGCTCGCGCTCAACGGATGGGTGCTCGCCCTGATCATCATCTTCCTCACCGTTACGGCCTGGATCACCGTGGTCCAACGCGTCGCCTTCGTTTACCACCAAACGGCACCACACGTGGAAGCGGAGATGCTTCGATTCGCCGACGGCGAGAAACCGCGATGGTTGCGTCGTCGACGCAGCGTTTCGCGCCCCCTGCTGAAAGGAGATTGAGTACGTGCAGGCTTCCAAAGGCCCAAAGAGCGCCGCTTCCGGCGCTCGTTCCGCTATCCGTCCAGCCACCGGCAAACTTGGTATCCTGACGCCGGGCCTTGGCGCGGTTGCAACGACATTCATGGCTGGCGTCGAGAGCGTTCGGCGCGGGCTCTCCAAACCAATCGGGTCGCTGACGCAGATGGCGACGATCCGACTGGGAAAGCGGACGGACAATCGTTCCCCGCTGATCAAAGACTTCATTCCGCTCGCGGAGCTCGACGATCTCGTCTTTGGCGCCTGGGATCCGATCGCCGACGACGCGTTGACGGCGGCTTGTAAAGCCGGAGTGCTCGAACAGAAGGACATCGAGCCGCTTTCGGATTTTCTCCGCGAGATCAAACCGATGCCGGCGGTGTTCGACAATCGTTATGTGACGCGTCTGCACGGTGACAACGTGAAGCGCGGAAAAACGAAGCGCGATCTCGCCGAGCAGTTGCGACAAGACATTCGAGACTTCAAAACAAAGCATCGCCTCGATCGTGTCGTGGCGGTGTGGTGTGCGTCGACCGAGACCTACATCAAGTCCGGGCCGCAGCACGCGACGATCGAGCAGTTCGAGAAAGCGATGGAGCGCAACGACGACGCGATCGCGCCTTCGATGCTCTACGCGTGGGCCTGCATCATGGAAGGCGTGCCTTACGCGAACGGCGCGCCGAATCTCGCGGTGGACACGCCAGCGCTGATGCAGCTCGCGATCGATCGCGGCGTGCCGATCTCAGGCAAGGACTTCAAGACGGGCCAGACCTGGATGAAGACCGTGATCGCGCCCGGGCTCAAGGCGCGAATGCTCGGACTCGCCGGATGGTACTCGACGAACATCCTCGGCAATCGCGACGGCGAGGTTCTAGACGATCCGGCGTCGTTCAAGACCAAGGAGGAATCGAAGCTGAGCGTGTTGCACACGGTGCTGCAGCCGGAGATTTACCCCGACTTGTACAAGAACTTCTCACACGTCGTGCGCATCAACTACTACCCGCCGCGTGGGGACAACAAGGAAGGCTGGGACAACATCGACATCTTCGGGTGGATGGGCTACCCGATGCAGATCAAGGTGAACTTCCTGTGTCGCGACTCGATTCTCGCGGCGCCCATCGTGCTCGACCTGGCGCTGTTCTCCGACTTCGCCCAGCGCGCCGGGCTGAAGGGGATTCAGGAATGGTTAAGCTTCTATTACAAAAGCCCCATGGCCGCTCCCGCCTTGCAGCCGGAACACGATCTTTTCATTCAGCAGACGAAGCTGAAAAACACCCTGCGGCATCTGATGGGTGAGGAACAGATCACGCATCTGGGACTGGAGTACTACCAGTCGTAGGAGGGGAGGAAATCGCCATGGGTACGACTCGGCGGACGCGGGCGAAGGGGCAAGCGATCGCGGCGATCGCGGCCATCATCTCGGTGAGCCTTCTGACCGGCAGCTGTGGGCGATCGGAAGCGCGACAGCGCGAGATGTACTACCTCACGAAGGACTACACGTTCACCATTACGCCGTCGGAAGCGCCGCCGCACGCTCGCGAGGACATCACGTACAAGATCTTCATTCGCGATCGCGACACGCGCGAGCCGATTCAGAATGGCGAAGGGCAGATCTACTCCAACAATCGCGAGGGCGCGAAGACGTGGGACGGTTTCACGTATGGTCCCGAGGTGGGCACCTACTACGGGAAGTTGAACTACGTTGCCTCGGGGCTCTGGGCCGTCGGGATGCGCTTTCGCCGCGACTCGCTGCATCCGCTCGAGAAGATCGAGTGGATGCAGGACGTGCTCAACGAGCGCTCCGCGTCGCCGCCGTGAGCGGCGCTCGGGCCTAACGACAACAGCATGCGGCACTTCTATCGCAGTCACCGACCGCCGGCGGAGGTGCTTGCCGCCGCCGACGCATTTTTTCCTGGGATCGGGCTCGCCCAAACGGCAACGACACCGCGGTCTCGTACCTTCTCGGGCGCGCTTGGCGTCGCTCGACTTTCGGTGCGCGCCGAGGGGGGGCACTACACCTTCGTCCAGGTCGATACCGATCAGATGGGGGAGAGCCGGATGGACCGCAACGTGAAGAAATTCTTCGTCGCGATTCATCGCGCTGACGATCCGAGCCACACGCTGGAAGCGTCCTACTGATGGCGACGCGCGTGAAAGCGGCGGCGAAGCGCGCGTCGCGGAACGGCAAGCGACGGGAGACGAAGTATCCGGCCAGATTGACGCGCGCGCAGATGCTCGAGCTCTACTACTGGATGCGCCTCACGCGTACGCTGGAGGAGCGCCTCGTCGCGCTCTATCGGCAGACAAAGGTCGTCGGCGGGCTGTTTCGCTCGTTAGGTCAGGAAGCCGACGCGGTGGGGAGCGCTTTCGCGTTACGACCCGAGGACGTTCTTTCGCCGCTCATTCGAAATCTCGGCTCGATGCTCGTGAAGGGCGCAACACCGGTCGAGATTCTGCGACAGTACATGGCGAAGGGCGATTCGCCGACGCGAGGGCGCGAGCTCAATATTCACTTCGGCGACACGGCCCGCGGGTTCATCGGGCAGATCTCGCCCCTCGGGGACATGGTTCCAGTGATGGCGGGCGTGACGCTCAGCTTCAAGATGCGCGGGGAGAAGCGCGTCGGTCTCGTATACATCGGGGACGGCGCGACCTCGACCGGTGCGTTCCACGAGGGAATCAACTTCGCGGCCGTTCAGCGATGCCCGCTGGTGGTCGTCGTCGAGAACAACGGTTACGCGTACTCGACGCCGACCGGGAAGCAAACGCTCGCGAAGCAGTTCATCGACAAAGCCATCGGATATGGCATTCCGGGCGAGCAAGCGGACGGCAACGATGTCATCGCGGCGTATGAAGTTACTAAACGCGCCGTGGATCGGGCCCGCCGCGGTGAGGGCGTCTCGCTGGTGGAACTGATGACCTATCGCCGAAAGGGTCACGCCGAGCATGACAATCAGTCGTACGTGCCCGCCGGCGAGATCGATCGTTGGGCGGCCGAGAACGACCCGATCGATCGTTATGTGGTTCGGCTGAAGACGGAATTCGGTTTTGCCGAACCGGAACTGCGCGAGGTCGACGAGCGCGTTAGGCGCGAAGTCGACGAAGCGACCGATGTCGCGGAGCAATCGGCGCCGCCCGAAGCATTGGATGCGCTCGTCGGCGTTTACGCGTCGCCGCCTGCCGAGCAGCCCCTATGGTTCCGCGGCGGAAAGGGCGCCGCCGTGGACTCTCACGAGCGAGCGGAGGGGTGGGGCACGTTCTCGAGCGGGAACGGCTCGGGCGCAGAAGCGCAGAGCGCCGGCGAGAGCGATTGATGGCGGAGATCACCTACCTCGAAGCCATTCGTGAGGCGCTCTTCGAGGAAATGGAGCGCGACAAGGACGTGTTCTGCCTCGGCGAAGACATCGGGATCTACGGCGGCGCTTTCAAGGTGACGGAGGGGCTGTCACAGCGCTTTGGAGAGCAGCGCGTCATCGACACGCCGATCTCGGAGGTTGGCATCGTCGGAGCGGCCGCGGGCGCGGCACACATGGGCATGCGTCCGGTGGTGGAGATGCAGTTTATCGACTTCATCGCCACCGCGTACGACATGCTCACGAACTATGTCGCGACAGCGCGCTACCGGGCGGATCTTCCTTGCCCGATGGTGGTGCGGGGACCCAGCGGTGGCTACGTGCGCGGCGGACCATTCCACTCCCAGAATCCCGAGGCCGGTTTCATTCATACACCCGGACTCAAGGTGGTGTACCCGGCCACGGCGGAGGATGCAAAGGGGCTGCTCAAGTCCGCGATTCGCGACGACGACTGCGTGCTGTTCTTCGAGCACAAGTATTTGTATCGCCGCATCAAGGGCACGATGCCGGCGGGGGACTTCACCGTTCCGCTGGGGAAGGCGCGAGTCGCCCGCGAGGGTCGCGACCTCTCGATCATCACTTATGCGGCCACGGTGTGGAAAGCACTCGAGGCCGCGGATCAGCTCGAGCGTGAAGATGATGTCTCGGTCGAGGTCATCGATCTGAGGTCGTTGGCCCCACTGGACGACGAGGCCATTCAGGAGACGACGAAGAAAACGAACCGCGTCCTCGTCGTGCACGAAGATACCCGAACCGGCGGCATCGCCGGGGAAATCGCCGCGCGGATCAACGAGTCCTGCTTCGAGTGGCTGGACGCACCGGTGTTGCGAGTGACTGCGCACGACGTCCCTCTGCCATATGCGCCGCAGCTGGAAGACTTTGTTCTTCCGCAGACGAGCGATATCGTGACGGCGGTAAGGGCGCTCGCCGCATACTGAAATGGGAGAGACGGACACACAGCCGCGGCGATGGGCTTATGTTGGTGTGGGGTGTTTGACGGCCGCGGTCGGTTTGGTTGGCGGGGGGATGATCGCGGTACTGGTGGCGAAGATTGTCGGCGGTATTCGGGGATGCTCTCCGGATCAGGAGACGGGGGCACCTTGCGAGTGGTCGACGTACTGGACGTGGGGTGCGTGGCTCGGCCTGTTGTTATTTCCGACCGTCGTGCTTTGGCGCATGCGTCGGGCGGAAAAGCGGGAGACGACGTCCAGCAACACTGAAACGGGGTGAGATCCGGTGGCACGCGTAGATGTGGTGATGCCCCAGATGGGGGAATCGATTGCAGAGGGCACGCTGTCGCGCTGGCTCAAGAAGGTCGGCGACGAGGTAAAGCGCGACGAGCCGATCTTCGAGATCTCGACTGACAAGGTCGATGCGGAGATTCCGTCGCCGTCGAACGGGGTGATCGCGGAGATTTTGGTCACCGAGGGTCAGACGGTGCCGGTGCAGACGGTCGTGGCGCGGCTGGAGACGGAGAAAGGCGCGGCGATCGGCGGATCCGGTGCTCCGGCTCCCGCGGCGAGTGTGGCGGCCGAGAAGAAGCCGGCGCCGAGCCCGGCGATGGCCGCGGGCGGCGCGTCGCGCGGTTCGGCTCCGAGCGCGGGGGGCCCCCCCGCTTCGCAAAATAAGGTCGCCGCCGCCGCTGTCACCCATCCTTCGACCGCACCACGAACCGCTCCACTGCAGCCTAACGGCGGCAACTCCCTTCAGGACCGCCTCCGCACCAAATCCTCTCCGCTCGTACGAAAAATCGCCGCCGAACACGGCATCGAGCTCAGCGCCATGCAAGGTTCCGGCATCGCCGGACGAGTCACCAAGCGCGACATTCTGCAATTCATCGAATCCGGTGCCGCCACTCCTGCCGCGACGCGCCCCTCGATGCACGCGCCGGCCGGCACCGAGCAGCACGGCCCGACGCCCGAAGCGTGGCCCGGCGACGTTGTCGAGTCGATGACCCAGATCCGTCGCCTAACGAGCGACCACATGGTCGCGGCACGACGGACCGCGGCGCATGTCACGTCCTTCTTCGAGATCGACCTCACGCGCATTGCTCGCGTCCGCGCGAAAGCCCGCGCGGAATTCGAGGCGAAGACCGGACAGAAGCTGACCTTCCTTCCGTTCATTATCAAAGTCGTCGTCGATGGCCTGAAGCAGCACCCGGTGCTGAATGCCGCCGTCGCCGGGACGAGCATCATCTACCGCAAACAGTACAATATTGGAATCGCCGTCGCGCTCGACTGGGGGCTGATTGTCCCCGTCATCAAAAATGCGGATGATCTCTCGATTACCGGCCTCACGCGCCAACTCAATGATCTGGCACAACGCGCGCGCTCGAAGCGCCTGCAGCCGCAGGAAGTGCAGGGGGCTACATTCTCGATCACCAACCCAGGTGTGTTCGGCTCCCTCATGGGCACGCCGATCATTCCTCTCAACACGTCCGCGATTCTCGGACTCGGCGCGATTGAGAAGCGACCGAAGGTCGTGACCGGTCCCGACGGCGAAGATGTCATCGCCATTCGAACCTGCGCGTATTTCTCGCTGTCCTTCGACCATCGCATCGTGGACGGTTCCGATGCGGACAAGTTCCTTGCGTTCGTGAAGCAGGGACTCGAGACCTTCCCCGACGCTGGAGTCGTCTGAACGAGATGTCGAGAGCGCTCAGCGTCCAACGTACGCTCGTGACGCCCGGAGAACGGGAGAAATTCTTCCAGCGCATGAAGCGAAAGCAGCAGCACTATTCCCGATTGAAGTGTCACTTCTGGGTCTTCGAGGAGGCGAGCCTGCCGGGCGCATTCCTGGAGTTCGTAGAGGCGCCCGACGCGGACACGCTGGCCCGCGCCCACGCCGCGGCGCCTGACCCGGCGCTCGATCCGGCTCGCATCTATCGCGAAGTGGAGTTGTCCTGATATGCCGACCCGAACGATCACGGCCGACGGCCGAACCTGGCGCGTCCTGCCCTCGGGGCGCGTCACGCAATACGACCGCGACGAATTTGCGCTGCTGTTCATCACGGGCGCCGGCGCGGACCGCATCGTTCGTGTCACGCGCTACTCGCCACAGGGCTCACGCTCGCGCGAACAGTCGCTGGCCGAGCTCAGCGACAGCGACTTGCTGCGCATGCTCGGCCAATCACAGCCGAGCGCGACGTCGCCCGAGGCGGACTACGCCCGCTGATGATGACGGATAAGGATTTGACGTTTGTTGACCTGCACACCCACTCCACAGCGTCCGACGGCTCGCGTGCGCCGCGCGACGTGGTGCGCGCGGCGCACGCGATCGGCCTTGCGGCCATCGCGCTCACCGATCACGACACCGTCGACGGACTCGCGGAGGCGACCGACGAAGGGCGCGTGCTGGGCGTGCGCGTCGTCGCCGGCATCGAGCTGAGCGCGGTCGAGGCGGACAGCGAGACGCACGTGCTTGGATTGCACCTCCAGAACGCCGCGCGACTCGACGATCAGCTGCGCGAGCTGCGCGCGATGCGCCTAACGCGTGCCGAGCGTATCGTCATTCGTCTCAACGAGCTCGGCGTCCGTGTCTCGATTGAAGATGTGCTGTCGCAGTCCGCCGGCGGCGCCGTGGGGCGGCCGCACATTGCGCGTGCACTCATCAATGACGGCTGGGCGACGGACATGCGCGACGCATTCGACCGGTACTTGGGGAATGGCCGAGCGGCTTTCGTGCCGAAGGATCGTCTGTCGATCGGCGATGCGATTGCGATGATCCACGACGCCGGCGGTCTCGCGATTCTGGCGCATCCCGCGCAGTCTGGCACGAAGAAGCGGATCGAAGCGCTCGTGCAACTGGGTCTGGATGGCGTCGAGGTGCGGCACCCGGCGCATAACGCCGAGGACATCGCGCGCCTCTCGGCGCTCGTCGAGCATTTTCGGCTGATCCCGAGCGGTGGTTCGGACTGGCATGGGCTGGCGGAGGGCGGGCGCACGCTCGGCATGATGCGCGTGCCTCTGGCCGTCCTCGAGCGGCAAGATCAAACAATCGCTGAGCGCCGTGAGCGTGCCGACGGGGATCACGAGGCCTACGT
>DATEHJ010000139.1:0-6030 GCA_035279645.1 Gemmatimonadaceae bacterium | reverse complement strand
ACCTCAGCGCCTGGTTCCCCGCCGCGCAGCGCGGACGCACCTTGGCCTGGTTCATGACCGCCGTGCCCCTCTCCGGCGCAATCGGCAACCCACTGAGCGCGTCGCTGCTTGCACTCAATGGCCAACTCGGGTTGACCGGTTGGCAATGGCTCTTTCTACTCGAGGGGATTCCGTCGGTCGTGCTCGGCCTAACGGTGCTCGTCTATCTCTCCGATCGACCATCGGACGCACGATGGCTCTCGCTCGAGCAGCGCGAGTGGCTCGCGGCGCGGCTCAAGCTCGATGACGATACCTCGCGCGCGCCGCATGGCCTCTCCGCGTTGCGCGCCCTCGCGCAGCCGCCCGTGTTGCTGGCGTCGGCGGTCTACTTCCTCGCGATGACGGCGAACTACGGCTACCTCTTCTGGGCGCCAACGCTGGTTCGCAACGCGCTGCAGTCGAGCTACGCGGTTACAGGCGTCGTGACCGGCCTCATCGCCGGCGCCGCCGCACTCGTTATGGTCATTGTGGCCACGCACTCCGATCGCACGAGGGAGCGGTACGTCCACGCCAGCACCTGCCTCGCCATCGCCGCTCTCGGATATCTCGGCACGGCGCTTTTGCCAGGTGCGGTGGCGCCTGTCATCGCTCTCGCGCTCCTGCCGATCGGGGTCTATGGATTCCTGGGACCGTTCTGGTGTCTTCCGAGCTCCTGGTTGCGCGGGACCGCCGCCGCCGCGGGCATCGCCCTCGTGAACTCCGTCGGGAACGTCGGTGGCTTTGTAGGCCCGTACGCCATTGGTCTGGCCACTGACCTCACAGGAAGCGCGACTGGCGCTTATCTGATCCTGGCGGCGTTGGCGTTAGGCGGAGCGGCGTTGTGCGTGCGTATGCGGGCCTCCGATCTGTCATCCCGAGCGAAGCGAGGGATCTGCACGTCGTGAGAGCCGAAAAGTGCAGATTCCTCGCTGCGCTCGGAATGACAGACGGCTTTACTGCCTATGGTACGTCAGCCCAGCGCGCTGCGCCTGCTCGACCGCGATCACCATGCCGGGGACGAGATCGACTTCCGGCAGAATGTTCGCCTTGAGGTCCTCATACACGACCTTGGCGTCGAGGCCGCGCTTCTGCGCGAGCATCCCCGAGAAGATCGTGAGCGCATTGTTGCAGAGAATCAGCGTCGCGCCGCGCTTGTGGAGTGACTCCAAGCTCGCCGGCGGCATCGGCGCGCCGAGCACCACCGGGGCCGCTCGCCAGGGATTGGCTGTCGCGAACTGACCCGTCGCATCCTTCGTGTCGAGGAATTCGCCGATCTGATACTTGGCCCACGCGGCGTCATTCAATCCATAGAATGTCGTCGCGCCGTAGAACGTGAGCACGGCGTTGATGTCAGAGTCCTTGACGTTGAACGCCTTGTTGTAGGTATCGAAGTACAACATCATGTGCGCGAGCGCGATGCCGCCATTCGGCGACGGATTGTCGAAGAACTGCTTGTGCTTCGCCTTCAGGCCTTTGAGCCACTCGTTGCTCGGCTCCTTGGTCGTGGACGCTGGCGTCGCCGGCTTTGCGCTCAGCGAGCCAATGCGAGTGGCGGCAGTTCCTGCGGCGGCGATGGTCGCGAGCGACGCAACAATCAGCGTCCGGCGGACCATTGGTCGTGTCTTCAGCATTTGGTGGGTCTCCAGTAGACGGTAAAATGCGAGCGAACGGGTAGGCCTCGCCCGCACTTTTCTTATGCGTGATTGTTGACCAAAACCGGACATTTGGCTTGACGGTCGGCCTGACGAAGCTTCTTTTCGCGACGATGACACAGTCCAGTGTGCCGACGGTCTACAGCTACGAGTCGGGCCGCACCTACCGGTTGGAGCGGTTGATCGGCAAGGGCGGCTTCGGCGAGGTCTACCTTGCGACGCATACCGGCGGACACGGTGTCCCCGAGCAGGTATGCGTCAAGATCAGCGAGCGGATGTCGGCCTGGTTGCGCGAGGCATACTTCGCCGAGCTGCTCGATCGCGAGCCGCGCGCCTTACGAGTCTACGATCGATTCGCTGTCGTCGACGGACTTCGCATGCGCTACTGCCTGGCGATGGAGTATGCCGAGCATGGCGACCTTAGCGCATGGCTGGCGCAGAAGGGGCCGCAATCGGAGCGATTCGTCAGGCGCGAGATCGCCGCGATTCTCAAGGCGCTCGACGCCGTGCATCGAGGGCAAGCGCTGCATCGCGACCTCACGCCCTTCAATGTGTTCGTCTGCCAGAACGAGGAGCTCAAGCTCGGCGACTTCGGCATCGCGACGCATCAGCTCAGCCGCCGCGGCGTCACCGCCGACGCGTTCAACGTCCTGAACGCGCCGACGGAGATCGCGTGGGGAAAGATCCGCCGCTGGCAGCAGCGGGACGACATCTATCAGATCGCATTGATCGCCGCGATGCTGCTCCGTGGCGATATCGTGAAGCCGATGCGGAGCAAGGACGTGCGCGGCCTGCCCTGCAGCGATCACCTCAAGGAAGTAATTCACCGCTGCCTCGGCGTCCGCGGGCGGCGCTACGAGTCGGCGGGAGAGCTGATCGCGGCGCTGCATGGGAAGTCGCCGGAGCCGCAATTCGGGCGAATCAAGAGCCTAACGGGAAAGCGGATCGCGTTCACGGGCTTCCTGAGTCGCCCCCGCAGCGAGGCAGTCGCGGCGGCGAAGAAGGCGGGCGCGATCGTGCAATCCAAGCCCGGGCAGCTCACCGACGTGCTCGTGCGCGGCAAGCCTAACGCTTTGCAGATCGCCGGCCGAGCCGGCGGGACGAAGCTGATGGAGATCCGCCGGCTCGCCGCGCTGGGTCACGCGGTCAAGGTGATCAGCGACGGGCAGTTCTGGCGGCTGGTGGCGCCGGTGACGCGACCCAAGGTCCGCGCCAAGAAAGTCGCTGCGCGCACTCGATAGCAAGAGCGGTGCTTTCCCCCGACCTGCACAGCGGCCAGATTTCCGCGCTATGCGCAACATCCGCGTAGCCACTACCCAATTTCAGCACGCGCCCGGCGACATCGCATACAACATGGGGCGCGTTCGACACTTCGTCACAGAGGCAGCTCGCTCGAAGGTCGAGATCATTGCGTTCCCGGAAATGTGTCTCACCGGTTACTGGCACGTCCGCAACCTCTCGCGCGAAGGCGTCGAAGCGTTGGCCGAGGCGGTGCCGGAAGGACCGAGCACACAGGAGCTCCTGCGTCTCTCGAAACAGCACGGGATGACGATCGGGGCAGGACTGATCGAGCGCGCCGACGACGGACGCCTCTGCAACGGCTATGTCGTCGCCATGCCGAACGGCGACTTTGCGCTCCACCGGAAGCTGCACGAGTTCGTGAGCGAGTTTCTTTCGAATGGCGACCGATACACCGTCTTCGATACCCCTCATGGCTGCCGGGTCGGCGTCCTGACCTGCTACGACAACAACATCGTCGAGAACGCGCGGGCCACCGCGCTCGCCGGCGCCGAAATCCTGCTTGCCCCGCATCAGACCGGCGGCTGCAACTCGGTGAGCCCTCGCGCGATGAAGCCGGTTGACCCCGCGATCTGGGCGCGTCGTCACGAGGATCCGGCGGCTATTCACGCGGAACTTTGCGGCCCAAAGGGGCGCGGCTGGATCATGCGGTGGCTCCCGAGCCGTGCCCATGACAACGGTATGTTCTTATTGTTTAGCAACGGCATCGGTCCCGACGACGACGAGATCCGCACCGGCAACGCGATGGTGCTTGACCCGTACGGGGAGGTAATCGTCGAGACCAGTAGGGCAGGCGACGACATGGTCGTGGCGGACCTCGACGCCTCCCTCCTGCCAACATCGTCCGGGCGACGCTGGTTGCGCGCGCGCCGACCCGAGTTGTATGAATGTTTAACACGCCGCACCGGGCAGGAAATGGAAACGCGCCGCGTGCGATTCGGAGGTTGAGATGCGGTCGAAGCTGATTCCCCTACTCGTACTCTGCGCTCTCGCCGCTTGCGACACGGCCACCGGCATCGGCGCGACAAGCGGGCCCGGGGCGGTACGAATCGTCAACGCCTTCACGTCGCCGGTCGACGTCATCGTCGACGGCAGCGTTGTCATCCCGGCGATGGCCGCCGCATCGATCGCCACCGCGGTCACCCCGCCCGGAGACCACACGCTGCTCCTGCGCCCGACGGGAACGAGCACCGCGATCTCGCAGTCGATTACCGCTTCGACGGGTGCGACGAGCACGATCGCCGCCACGCGCAACGCGTCGACCGGCGCACTGTCGAGCACCGTCCTCGACGATACCGGCAGCGTCGTCCCCGCCGGCGCGACCAAGCTCCGCGTCATCCACCTCGCGCCTAACGCGGGGACGCTGCAGGTCTACCGCACCCAGCCCGACTTTCCGACGCCTGTGCAGTGGCAGTTTCCCTTCAACTATCAGCCCAACCCCGACGACCTGAGCGCGCCCTTCATTCAAAGCACGGTCGGGACGTGGGAGGTTCGCATCTGGCAGACCCCGGCCGATCCGTCGGGCTGGAGCTCCGCGACGGTGAAGGTGGTGGTGCCGCTCGCGAGCGGGGAGAAGAGGACGATCCTCATCCTCGACGCTCCCGGTGGGGGAGTCACGACCCAGATCCTCTGAGTGTCATCCCGAGGAGCGAAGCGACGAGGGATCTGCACGTACGCGTACAAAGTGCAGATCCCTCGTCGCTTCGCTCCTCGGGATGCCAATCAGCGCTGGGCCAGGAGTGGTGCCAAATCCCTCCACCTAACGAGTATCACGTGATTGTCCGCGATCGCCTTCTTGAACTCGGCGCTCGTCACCACCTCGTAATCCCGCTGCCGCCACGCTGAGCCATACGGCTCGTGATTCACCATCACCGCCTGCAGCTCGGCGTCGTCATGGCCAAGGTGGACGATGATCTCGCTGAGCCCGGGCTTGAGATTCGCGATCGCGTTGAGGTAGAACTTCTTCCAGTGGTCGCGCGGCACGTCGGGCGACGCCACGATCACTGCATCGAGCACGACGTCGTTTGTCGCGAGCGGGACGTTCGTGACCCCCGGCGGATTGCCGAGCGTAGCGAGAAACGGCAGATGATAGTCGTGGGCCACCTTGATGTATGCGCCGATGAGATCATTCGTCGGAAAGAGCGCGCCCATGTGGCTGTCGAGATGCGTCGGCCGAATGCCGAGCGCGAACGCGCGCTCGACCTGGGCACGGAGCTCCCGTTCGACCTCCGCCGCTTTTGCGCGCACGACGACCGGCGGCACGTCGCTCGGGAAAGTCCCCGTCGAATCGAGTAAACTCTGAACCTGGTCGCGCGGCGCGACGCTCCCCCAGCGGTACGTCTCCCACTCGCTCGTGATCGTGAGGTGGAGCCCAAGGTCCGCGTTCGGGTGCGCCCTAGCGTACGCGGCGACCTCGGTCACCCACGGCGTCGGCATCATGATGCTCGCCGAGCTGATAGCGCCGGCGTCGAGCGCCGCGAGGCTCGCCGCATCGACGGAGTGGGCGACGCCGAGGTCGTCGCCGTGGAGAATGAGCAGCTTCGCGCTGGCGGGATAGCCGAGCCGCTCGGCGACGGTCTTGCCTTGGGCGTGCAGAGTCGGTACAAAAAGTATCAATAGCAACGACGATAAACGCATTACCTGCATACACGCCTCGAGGATCAGGTGGCCCAGGCTCACTCCCGGCGAGATATTCGCGCGAACCGACGGCGATAGCAACCTTGATGAGATCTGGGATCGATTCTTCTCACTTTGGCGAACGCGCATCTCACCCTTGCTCGGCGAGGCCGGTATCGAGACGCGAAGGATCGTGAACCCAGACGCGAGACCGTCGCTTGGCCTCACGTCGCGCGCCTCGGGCCTCCGTGTCTCGCGTCTGGACTCGCCGTCGCGGGTCAGATGCGAGTCAAGCGCTTGGAAAAGGAAGGATCTCACGCCTGACGACATGAGTCTCAGTTTGACTGATAAAGTAAAGCCGACAACGACATAGCGCATTGTCGACGGCGGCAGCCCTATCGCGCTTCCATTGAGACAGGCATTTTCAGTGCGCTTCCCCCGAGAC
>DATEHJ010000138.1:0-5906 GCA_035279645.1 Gemmatimonadaceae bacterium | reverse complement strand
TCGCGCTCCGGACGTCGGCGCGACGGTTGGCTCAAAGGTGGAGGCGGTAGAAGCCAAAGTACTCCAGCGGATCGAGGGCGCCAGCAACTGCGTCGTCGGGAAGACTTCCCTGTGCAATGGCGGCCAGCGCTCGGCGGAGTTCCTCCGGCAGCGGTGAGCGAATGTCGATCTCCTTCCCGCTCACCGGATGGCGAAACTGCAACCACGCGGCGTGCAAGAAGTGTCGACGCGGGGGTAACTGAACGAGCCGGCGCCCCCCGCCTCCGCCGTACGTGTCATCTCCTACGACCGGGTGCCCGATCGCGGCGAGGTGCACGCGGATCTGGTGGGTGCGCCCGGTGTACAGGTGCGCCCTCATCAAATCGGCGGAATCGAAGCGCGCCAGCCGGGTGAAGTCCGTCCGCGCCGGCCGTCCCTTACTGACGATCGCCATGCGCTTTCGGTCTCGTGGGTCGCGAGCGATCGGCTTCTCGACGGTGAGGCGGTCTTCCGTGAGATGCCCCCAGGCGAGCGCCGCGTAGCGACGCACGATCCGGCGCGCCTGGAGCTCCGCGCCCAACACGCGGTGGGCGCGATCCGTCTTGGCGACGAGGAGCAAGCCCGAAGTCTCCTTGTCCAGCCGATGGACGATCCCTTCGCGGCCCTCGGAACTCCCTGGGGATAACTGCGCCCCACGCCCTTTGAGCGCGTTCACGAGAGTGCCGGACCAGTTGCCGGGCGCCGGATGCACGACCATCCCCGCAGGCTTGTCGACGACGAGGACGTCCGCGTCCTCGTAGACGATGGCGAGGGGAATCTCCTCGGCGAGGACAGTGCGTGACGTCGGCGCGGGGATGATGACCGTAATGCGCTCACCTGCCCGCGGACGATAGCTAGCCCGTTCGCGTCGGCCGTCGATAGTGACGCGGCCATTGGCGATCAGTGTCGCCGCCTGGTTGCGCGATACGTCGAGGCGCGCGGCAACGAGGACGTCGAGGCGTGTTGAGTCGTTAGGTGCCGAGAACTCGTGGGTCGTCGGGGCGCCGGCGCCGCCCGCGGCGTCCATCACGCGCCGGTCCGTTCTTCGACGACCTCCGTCGTCTTCGCCGTCGTGGCGAGGGTCGCGCTCTGCTTACGGTCCTCGTGCCAGAGCACCCACGCGAGCAGGAAGGCGCCGACCGTCACCGCGGAATCGGCAACGTTGAACGTCCAAAAACGCACTGCCCCGACGCCGACGTCGATGAAGTCGACCACGCCGCGCGGCTCACGAATGCGATCGATGAGATTGCCCGCCGCCCCGCCCCACGCCAGCCCCAACGCGAGCGAGCGCGCGCGGTCGCCCGGCGCGCCCTGCCGATACAACCGCCAGAGAATGACGAGCGCGATCGCCGCAAAGGTCCCGAAGATCCAGCGCGAGTTCGCACCTAACGACATGCTGAACGCGGCGCCGCGATTGTAGACGAGCGTGAACCGTACGAAATCACCGAAAATTCGGCGCGGCTCGAGCGGCGTTAGCGTATGCTGAACGATGAACTTCGTGATGACGTCGAGCACCACCACGGTTAGCGCGGCACCCCAGAACACTCGTGCGTTCGATGAGGCCGGACGAACCTCGGACATTGGCGATTGGAGAGAAGGAACGCCGACACGTGCGCGGATCAGCAGTGGAGGTTAGACCTCTCCGGACTCGCGCGCTACCGATGCCGCGACAGGGGCGACCTCACCCGCAAGCTCGCGATCTTCCTCCCACAGCACCCACGCGAGAAGAAAAGCGCCGAAGCTGACCGCCATGTCCGCGACGTTGAACGTCGGCCAGCGGGTGATCTCGCTGATGCCGACGTCGATGAAGTCGATAACGCCTTCGTGCGAGCTGACGCGATCGATCAGATTGCCGATCGCGCCGCCGCACACCAGCGCGAGCGCCATCACTCGTGAGGCATCACCGGGCCGCGTGCTGCGGTACAGTCGCGCCAGGATCACGAGCGCCACGATCGTGAGGCCCATGAAGATGTAGCGCGAATACTCACCGACGTTGAGACCGAACGCCGCGCCGGGATTGCGCACCAGCGCCAACCGGAACCATTCGCCGAATACGTTATGCGGCATCGCCTTCGGCACGAGCGACTGCACGGCGAGCTTCTTCGAAATGAAGTCGCTCGCCGTCACCAGGATCATCACCGGCCAGAACAGCGCCGCGTTGCTACTTCTTCGCATCTTCCTCGCGTTGCTTGCAATCGATGCAGTACCGGGCATGCGGGAGCGCATCGAGCCGCTCAAAAGCGATCTCTTGCCCACAGTTATGACACTTGCCGAAGGAGTCTGGGTTTCGATAGAGCCGTCGCAACGCCTCATCGATGTGCCACAGGAAACGCCCCTCCTGACTCGCGAAAAGAAACGCCTTTTCGCGCTCCATCGCATCGGTACCTTGGTCCGCCATGTGGAAGGAATAGCTGCTCAGATCGCCGTCCGCTGATTGCGGCGTGTTCCCAAACGCCTCATCGGCGCGACCCAGCTCCTTCAACACCCGGCGACGCTCCTCCAGCAGGCGCTTCTCGAAATGCTGGAGGTTCTTCTTCGTCATCGGCTTGGGCTTCTTGGCGCTGTTCGTTGTTGGCATCGCTACTGTATCCTGGTGAAGGCCACACGCACCACGACCCCATCGAGGTCGAGCTCCTGCGTGGCGTCATACCGATCCGTGAGCTCATCTCGGCAGACGAGCTCGGTTGCCAGCACCTCCGATGCGATCCAATCGCCGTGTGCTTCGATCACCGCGCGAATCTCATCGGGTCCACCCACGGCCAATGCGATGCGATCGCTGACCGCTAATGCTGCCTCCTTTCGCATACGTTGTACCCTGCTAATGATCTCGCGTGCGAGCCCCTCATGCTTCAACTCCACAGTAACAGTCGGGTCAATTGCCGCGAAGAAACCGCCGTCCTCTTCTACGACGAGTGCGCCCGCAGCCCGGCGAATGATGTCGACGTTTTCCTGATCCAACGCGTGGGTCTCTCCGTCAACGGTCACGACGAGCGGTTCGCCCCGAAGGAACAGTCGCAGCTGCTCACCCGCGAACGCTTTGATCGCTTCGGCCGCCAATGGCGTCTTCTTTCCAAACTTTTTACCCAGCGAACGGAAGTTCGGTTTCGCCTCGAGCGTCACGAGAGCATCCGCCGACGACGCGAACTCGACGTGCTTGACGTTGAGCTCCGCCTTGAGTAGAGGGACCAAGGGCTCCATTTGACTGTCATCGATGTTCGGTGCAACACACACCATCCGCGACAACGGCTGTCGCACCTTGATCCGCGCCTCCTCTCTCGCGGCTCGTCCCAATCGCGCCAGCGTCCGCGTCGCCGACATCGCCGTTTGTAAACCCGCGTCTCCGACCGGCACCTCTGCATTCTCCGCGATGAACGGCGCGAGATGCACGGAAGTTCCGACGAGCTGTCGATGGATCCAATCGCTGACGAAGGGGGAAAACGGTGCGAGCAGGCGGCAGACCGACACGAGCAGCTCGTACAGCGTGGCAAACGCGGCGCGATTGTCGTCACCGTCAACCGCATAAAAGCGCGAACGGTTCAGACGCACATACCAGTTGGACAGATCGTCGTCCACGAAGGCGATAATCGCACGCGCCGCTTCCGTCGCCTGATAGTGCTCGAGCGATCTGTCGACCAGGCGTTGCACCGCCGCAAGGCGGCTCAGGACCCATCGATCGATCGGTGGCCGCTGGGCGAGCGGCGGATCGAGATCGGATGGAGACCAGCCGAAATTCGCGTACTCCGCGAAGATGCCGCTGTAGATGTTCTTGAACGTGAGGAGGAAGCGTCCCGCCTGCTCGCGAATGACGCGCTCGTCGAAGCGGCGAGGCACCCACACGTTGCTCGAGGCGGTGAGGAAGAGTCGCACCGCGTCGACACCGTGGCGCTCGATCACCTGCCACGGGTCGACGACATTGCCGCGGCTCTTCGACATCTTGAGGCCAGCTTCGTCGAGCACGAGATCGTTGACGACCACGGCGCGATACGGCGCCGACCCCGCGCCATTCGCTGCCCCCTCCCTTCGCGCGCTCGACGCGTCCAGCTCGAGACCCGTTGCGATCGCGAGCAAGGAGTAGAACCATCCGCGCGTCTGGTCGACACCTTCGGCAATGAAGTCCGCCGGATATTGCGTCGTGAACCGCTCGCGATTCTCGAACGGATAGTGCCACTGCGCGAAGGGCATCGATCCCGAGTCGAACCACGTGTCGATCACCTCGGGAACGCGACGCATGTGACCCGAGCACCCCGCTCTCGTACAACGCCAACTGTAGCCGTCGACGTGCGGTTTATGTGGATCGAACTCCTTCGGCAGTGGTGTACCGACGCGTTTCGACAGCTCGGCGTAGCCACCGATGACGTCGGCGTGCGTATCGTCGGCATCGCAGAGCCACACCGGCAGTGGCGTTCCCCAGTAGCGATCGCGAGAGATCGCCCAGTCGATGTTGTGCTTGAGCCAATCGCCGAACCGACCCTCGCCCATCTCTGGTGGATTCCAATTCACCGCCGCGTTGCGCACGAGCATCGCGTCTCGATAGGCAGTCGTGCGCACGAACCATGACGTACGCGCGTAATACAGCAGCGGCGTGTCGCAGCGCCAGCAATGCGGGTACGAGTGCGTGATTCGCGCCGACTTCCAGAGCACGCCACGACGCTTCAACTCTTCGATCAACAGCGCGTCGGCGTCTTTGACGAATAGGCCGCCGACGACCGGCAGGTCGCGCGGGAACTGGCCGCGCCCATCGACGGGCTGCAGGAAAGCGAGGTTGTGCCGCTGCCCGGCGACATAATCGTCGGCGCCGAACGCCGGCGACATGTGCACGACACCGCTCCCCTCTTCGGCGAGAACGAAGTCCTCGCCAACAATGATTTCGTGCGCCTTGTCGGCGGGATACTCGAGCCAATCGAACGGTCGCTGATACCGCCATCCGGTCATCTCGGCGCCGCGCAGATGTCTAACGATCTCCCAGCGATTCTCGTAGTCGCTGCCGAGCACCGCTCGCGCGCGGTCGGCGGCGAGAATGAGCGTTCGAAAGTCATCGCCCTCCCGACGCACGACTTCGATGTAGTCGAGGTCGGGGTGGACTGCGAGCGCCGCGTTCGACACGAGCGTCCACGGCGTCGTCGTCCAGACGAGAATCCGCCGGGCCGCCTGCCGCGCGGACCATCCGGCGGACTCGCGCTCGTTAGGCTCACCCGTTTCCCGCACCTCGAGCGCGATGTACACGCTCGGATCCTCGACGTCGTCGTAGCCCTGGGCCACTTCGTGACTCGAGAGCGCGGTCTCGCAACGTGGGCAGTACGGCAGGATCTTGTGTCCGCGGAAGAGCAGGTCGCGCTCGTACAGCGTCTTCAGCGCCCACCACACACTCTCGACGTAGTCGTTCGTGAACGTGATGTAGGGGTGCGTGTAGTCGAGCCAAAACCCGATGCGCGCGCTCAGCTTCTCCCAATCGGCGCGATAGCGAAACACGCTCTCGCGACAGAGTCGATTGAACTCGGCGACCCCAATCGCCTCGATCTGTTGCTTGCCGCTGATGCCCAGCTGCTTCTCGACCTCGATTTCGACCGGCAAGCCGTGCGTGTCCCAACCGGCCTTTCGCTCGACGCGATAGCCCTTCATCGCGCGATAGCGACAGAACAGATCCTTGATCGTGCGCGAAAAGACGTGATGGATTCCCGGTCGGCCGTTCGCCGTCGGCGGACCCTCGAAAAAGACGAATGCGGGCGCGCCTACTTTGGTCGCAAGCGTCTGCTCGAAGAGGCGCTCCTGCGTCCATTTCTCGAGCAGCTCTCGCTCGAGTACGTCGGCTGAACGATCGGGCGGCAGGGGCTCGAACGGCGCGGATTGCATCGCGGCGGCGTCGGTTGCGGTCATTTCTCTACAATTGC
>DATEHJ010000137.1:0-4052 GCA_035279645.1 Gemmatimonadaceae bacterium | reverse complement strand
GCCAACCGTCGTCGTAGTGTCGAAAGTGGCCTGTCAGCGTCGTCGAGTATAGACGCGCGGACGCTTCGGACCACTTCGGCCGATGGAGAACCTGGCCCATCGGTGTCTGTTCTTGTGTGATCTCGAAGTCAGCAACAGCGGAGTCGTTTCGAGTCGCTTCCGGGATACCGATCACTTCAGCTTTCGTGTGCGCCGTTTCGACCGTCCAAAAGCTCGTCCACGGACTCTTGCTCGTATCCGGAGCCTGATTGAACGCCGCCTTGTTTGCTTTCGAAGTGAGGATGGCCCGACAGTGTTTCTTCTGTCGCGGATCAGATGGTGCATCCACATCCGCAAGATCCATCAAGCCAGCAGTCGACAAGAGAATCCAGGCAGAGTCGCCAGCAATTGCCGAGCTGTCGGGATTACTGCTGTAGATCGCTCGACAGTTTACTATAGTCTCATGAGCTACGCGTTCACTATCCGGCTCGATCAGGCGGCCGATAGTCTCGTGGCGTTCAATCGCGCCAAGGGCATCCTCTCGTGTGAAGGGATGCTGACACGCGGCGGCGACGAGCGTGACGAGAAGAACGAGGTAACGGCCCTGCCGGACTCTCATTGCAACAGCTCCCTGAGGCGTTTGCCTCAAGGACGCCCGACAAACCGGTTCGGTAATCTTCGCTTCACCCGCCCCTTGCCTCCCAGCTAGTCCGCCCTCATTGCGATGATCGGGTCCACCTTCGTCGCCCGGCGCGCGGGGATTAGGGCCGCTGCCAGCGCCACCACCGCCAGGCACGCCGGCACGCTGAAGAAAGTCGTCAGATCGGTCGGTCGAATCCCGTACAGCAGCGTCTCGAGGAGTCGCGTCGCGAAGAACGCGGCGACGAGGCCGAGGGCGATACCAGCCACGACCAGCCGGCCGCTCTGCGCGAACACGAGTGCCAACACGTTGCCGCGCGTCGCGCCGAGCGCCATGCGCACGCCAACCTCGCGCGTTCGCTCCGCGACGGTGTACGAGATCACACCGTAGAGGCCAGTGCACGCGAGCACGACGGCCAGAATCGCGAAGATCGACAGGACATTGCCCTGCAATCGTTGACGCCAGAGCGATGTCGCGACGGCTTCGTCGAACGTTTGCACTTGATACAACGCGAGCCGCGGATCGAGCGCTCTCATCGCGTTGCGCAATGGTGTGGTCAGCGTATGCGGATCAGCGCGCGTCGTGCGGATCACGATCGCTTGTTGTCGCGACGGATACAGCGCGTAGGGGAAGTAGACCGCCGGGCCCATGGGCTCAGGCAGCCGATAATGACGGAAGTCACGCACGACGCCGACGACCGTCGCTGTCGGGTCCTTGTCCCCCCCCACGTGGACACGCTTCCCGATTGGATCCGCGCCGCCAAACCCCTTCTTTACCATCTGCTCATTGACCAGGACCACCGGGTTCAAGGTGTCGTGGTCCGCCTCCGTGAACCATCGTCCCCGCACGAGCGGCACGCCGATCGCCTTGAAGTAGTCGGGCGAGACGAACTGGAAGTGCGCGATGAGCTCCTCGCCGGGCTTCGGCTTGGGCGTTCCCTCGATACGTGTCTCGGATTGGACGTTCCAGCCGCTGAAGGGAATCCCCTGCGCCGACGCGACCGCGGTCACGCCCGGCTCGGCGCGAAGGCGCGCGAACAATTCGTCGAAGAACACCTTGGTCCGCGCGCGAGAGTACGTCTCTTCCGGCAACGCCACCCGGGCGGAAAGGATTCCCTTCTCGTCGAAGCCTAACGACGTGGCGGCGAGGTTCTGATAGCTGCGAACGAGCAGCATCGCCCCGACCAACAGCACCGCCGAGAACGCGATCTCGGCGACGACGAGCGCACTGCGCAAGCGGGACCGGTGGACCGAGCCGCCTCCGCCCGCACCCCGAGCTCCTTCGCGCAACGCCGCGCTCGGGTCGGCGCGGCTCGCGCGCAACGCGGGCACGGTCCCGAACAAGATCCCCGTCGCGAGCGTCAACGCGGCCACGAAGCCCAGCGCTGGCGCGTCCAGCGTGAGCGAGATGAAGAACGGCGGCACTTGATCCGGGAAGGCAAATCGCAGGAGCCGCACGCCCCACCACGCAATGCCGATCCCGAGCACGCCACCGAACGCGGCGATGAGCAGGCTCTCCGTGATCAGCTGCATCGTTAGGTACCGACGCGACGCGCCGAGCGCGGTGCGGATGGCCATCTCGCGCGCGCGCGTCGTGCCGCGCGCGAGCATCAGGTTGGCGAGATTTGCGCAAACAAGCAGGAGGACGAGCGCGACGGCGGCGACAAAAACCTTCAGCGGCTGCTCGAGATCGCCGACGAGATCTTCGCGCATCGACTTCACCTCGGCGCGCCAGCCGCGGTTCTCGACCGGGAATTCTCGCTCCAGATTGGCGTCGATCGCATGCAGGTCGGCGGTCCCTTGCTCGATCGTGTAACCCGGCTTGAGCCGGCCGATCGCGCCCGCGTAACCGCGATTGCCGTGTTCCTCATTCGCCGGCGTGACGGAGAAAGGAAGCCAAATGTCTCCGCGATCCGGGAAATTGAACGACGCCGGCATTACCCCAACCACTGTGTTCGCCCGTCCGTCGACCATGATGCGCTTGCCGACGATCGCGCTGTCCGACGCGAAGCGACGCTGCCACAAACGATGGCTGAGCAGCACGACGGCGTCGCGCCCCGGCGTTTCCTCGTCGCGGGTAAAGTACCGCCCGAGTATGGGACGGACTCCTAACGTTGGAAAGAGATTGGCCGAGACGAGCGCGCCGTACGCGCGCTCGGCCTCGCTGGCGTCGTCCGAGAGGGTCGCCGTCGTCCACGTCCAGATGCCGATCGACGCGAAGGTGCGCGCGTTGTCGCGCCAGGAAACATAGTCAGGCCACGAGATGTTCGAGCCGTGGTAGCCGCGCACCGTGTTCTCGCCGTACACCGCGACGAGGCGGCCCGCGTCCGCGTAGGGCAGAGGGCGGATGAGAATGGAGTAGGTCGCCGACAGAATCGCCGCCGTGACGCCGATGCCTAACGCGGCGCAGAGCACGGCGGTGACGGCGAAGGTCGGCGTGCGCCGAAGCGAGCGCAGGCTGACGCGCGCGTCGCGCAGGACATCCAGCCACCATTCGGTGCGCCGGCCGCGACGCAGGATGCGGTGATCGATCGCCAGGGCTTGTTCGCGTACGGCGCGCGCGTCTCCGAACTCCGCCGTTGCCTGACGACGAGCCTCGGTGGGTGAAAGGCCTTTGGTCACGAGGTCGGCGACGCGCGCCTCGAGGTGGAACTCGATCTCGTCGTCGACGTCGCGCCGCGGGTCACGTCGCCAGAACTCGAAGTAGCGCAATCGGCGGTCGCTCATGCCGGCTGCTCCTCGGTCTTCAACACTTTGTAAACAGCGTCGACGAATTGCGTCCACGCGCCGGCCTCGCTGCGGAGTTGGTGGCGGCCCTTCGTCGTCAGGCGATACACCTTGGTGCGGCGGTTGGTGTTCGAAAGTTGCCAGCTCGAGGCGACCCACTCGCGCTCCTCGAGGCGGTGGAGCGCCGGATACAGCGAGCCCTCGCCAATGCGCAACACTTCGCCAGTGAGCTGCTCGATCCACCGCGCGACAGCATAGCCGTGCGCCGGCCCCCAGGAGAGGGTTTTGAGAATGAGGAGATCGAGGGTGCCTTGCAGAAGGTCGGTCGGGCGGGTCATACACCCATCAGCTGTCGAGGTATCGGCAATCTATGCCGGACCCCTCGGCCGTCAATGGGTGACATACGATGGGCTCCGTCCATGCGTCCTCATTCCAATGTGGGATCATCGTGGAATTTCGGGACCTGGATCGCGCCGGCCCCACAAGGCCAGCCGTTGCACAGTTCCCGGAATGCGGGATGATCTGGCGGACCTCGGTGTCGGCGCTGCATTCTGAGGGCAACTATCGGCACACCGAGCACGACCCAGGAGGACGCATGTCCATCCACCACGCCATCGTCGCCGGAAGCGTCGTCGTTGTCCTCACGGCATCCAGCACGCTGGCGCAACAGGACGACCACCGCCACACAGCCGCTCAGCAGGGTACGG
>DATEHJ010000136.1:0-3057 GCA_035279645.1 Gemmatimonadaceae bacterium | reverse complement strand
CTCGTTCGCGACCGCGTCACCTTGCTTCGCGGCGTCGTAGACCGTTTGCGCGGTGATTCGCTCGAGCTGGCCCCCAACGAGACTGGGCAGAAGCGACGCCGTCTCCTCACGCACCAGGATCTCGCGCGCCCGCGTCGCGATGGCGGGGCCGGACGCGTACGCTTCGAGGCAACCGTAGTTGCCGCATTTGCAGTGGCGGCCGTTCAGATCGATCGTCGTGTGGCCGATCTCACCCGCGACGTCCGACGAGCCATGAAAGAGTTTGCCGTCGACGATCAGTCCGCCCCCGATGCCGGTGCCGATCGTCATCCCCACCACGTTGCGACCGCCCTTCGCCGCACCTCGCCACCACTCGCCAACGGTCGCGCAGTTGGCGTCATTGTCCAGCGTCGCCGGCATGCCGAGATGCTCGGTGATGCGATCGAGCAGCGGGAAATCGCGCCAGCCCAGATTCGGCGCGACGATCACCACGCCGCGCTCGCGATCCAGCGGTCCCGGTGCGCCGACACCGACGCCGATGAAGTCTCTGCGATTCGCGTCCGTCTCCGCGATCGTGTCGAGGATCACGCCCTCGACCAGTCCGACAATCCGATCCGCGACCGCCTCGGCGCCCAGCTCGGGCGATGTCGCGATCGAGCGCATGCCATACTGCTCCGTCCCATCCTCCGACATCGCGCCGGCGACGATGTTCGTCCCGCCGAGATCGACCCCCACGATGTACTGCTGCCGTGTTTTGCTGGCCATGCTCAACGCGAGGAGGTGGGAATGCGAGGCGGAGCGATAAGCTCCTGAACGGCTTCGGCGACGTGGCGCGGCGTAATCTCGCGCATGCAGCGCCAATGTCCCAGGGGGCAACGCTGGGGACCGTGCCGATCGCACGGCCGGCATGCGAGCGTGGTTATCCCGAGCACGCGCGAGCGCGGTGCGAGGGGTCCAAACCCGAATTCCGGCACCGTTGGGCCGAAGACCACCGCCGTCGGCGTTCCCATCGCTGACGCCAGATGCAGCGGCGCTGAATCGTTGGTCACGAGCACACGCGCGCGGCCGATCAATTCCGCGGACGCTAGCAACGACAAGTGCCCGGTGCAATCGAGGACGCGCGACCCACCTTTGCGCTCGATCTCCCTCGCCAACTCGCGATCGGCCGAGGACCCGACGATCGCGATGTTCGCGTCGAGCTCCGACACGAGGTCCGAGTAATATGGCCAGCGCTTTGTCGCCCACACGCTGCCCGGTGCCAAGGCGATGAATGGCTCACTCCCCCAACCGCGTTGGGCGAGGAGCGCATCGACGGCCCGCCGCTCGACGTCACCGGGAAAGAGCCGGGGCCGCACCAGGGCTGGCTCGAGCTCGCCCGCGCCCGCGGCAAGGTGCAGCAGGCGCGCCGCGTGATGCTCTTTCTCGATGTACGGGACTCGAGCCGAGTATAGGCGCTTTCCCGCTGACGTCTCGAACCCGATGCGCTCACGAATCCCGCCCGCGAGAACGAGCGCGGCGCTTCGGACGGAGCCCTGCGCGAGGTAGGCGCGCCCATAACGATTCGACCACAGGCGCCGCGCCAGCCTAACGAATCCCCCGACGCCGCTATCGCGACCGCGCTTGTCGTACACGATGACATCGCGGATCGACGGATTGTTTGCCAGGAGCGGCGCGGAAGCCGCGGTCACGACGACGTCCACTGGCCCGCGCTTCGCGAGATACGCGAGGAGAGGCGTCGTGAGCACCGTGTCGCCGAGAAAGGAAGTCTGAACGACCAGCGTGGCGCTGTTTAGCACTCCCTAACCCCTGGGCCCTAGCCGCTAGCCCCTGACTCCTCAATCCACTTGCAAGACGGCAAGAAACGCCTCCTGCGGAATCTCGACCGACCCCACCTGTTTCATCCGCTTCTTTCCTTCCTTTTGCTTCTCCAAGAGCTTGCGCTTTCGCGTGATGTCGCCGCCGTAGCACTTCGCGAGAACGTCTTTGCGCAGCGGCTTCACTGTCGTTCGCGCGATGACCTTGTTGCCGATCGCGGCCTGAATCGCCACCTCGAACAACTGCCTCGGGATCAGCTCCTTCAGCTTGTCGGCGATCTTGCGCCCCCAGTCATAGGCCTTGTCGCGGTGAATGATCACCGAAAACGCGTCCACCGGATCACCGTTGATGAGCATGTCGAGCTTCACGAGATCGCTCTCGCGATACTCGAGGAATTCATAGTCTAAGCTCGCGTAGCCCCGGCTGATCGTTTTCAGACGATCGAAGAAATCCAGGATGATCTCAGCGAGGGGAAACTCCCAGTCGAATTCGACACGCGTGGTGTCGAGGTACGTCATGTTCTTGTATACGCCACGCCGTTCGGTGCCTAACGTCATGATCGGACCGATGTACTCGGCGGGCGCCATGATGCGCGCCTTCACGAATGGCTCCTCGACGCGCTGGACGACTCCGGCCGCCGGCATCATCGACGGGTTCTCGATCAACTCCCTTTGCCCGTCCGTGTGATAAACGTGATATTCGACGCTCGGGACCGTGGTGACGAGATCGAGATCGAACTCGCGCTCGAGGCGTTCCTGGACGATCTCCATGTGGAGCAGTCCGAGAAAGCCGGAGCGGAACCCGAAACCGAGCGCCGTCGACGTCTCGGGCTCGTAATGCAGCGAGGCGTCGTTGAGTTGCAATTTCTCTAACGCGTCGCGCAGCGTCTCGTACTGGGTCGTGTCCGTGGGATAGAGGCCCGCGAACACCATCGAGTGCACGTCCTGATATCCGGGAAGCGCCGTCGTCGCGCGCCGTTCGAACTCCATGATCGTGTCGCCGGCGCGCGTCTCCTTCACCGAACGCACGTTCGCGACGACATACCCCACTTCACCCGGCCCGAGCTCGTCGGTCGGCACCTGCCGTAATTGGAGATAGCCGACTTCAGCAACTTCGTAATCCTGCCCCGAGCCGGCGGCAAAGACGACGTGCTGCCCCGGCTTGATCGAGCCGTCGACGACGCGAATGCTCGGAATGGCTCCCCGATACTTGTCGTAGTGCGAGTCGAAGATCAGCGCCCGGAGCGGCGCGTCGGGATCACCG
>DATEHJ010000135.1:0-10663 GCA_035279645.1 Gemmatimonadaceae bacterium | reverse complement strand
CAGCGCCGCCGAGATGGTCGCGCCGGCCAGAATCTGCCGCTTGTGCTGTGGAAAGTCTGGCAGCAGGTAGTACATCAACCAGAACGCTGCGACCAGAAACGCGAACGCGAGTGGATACTGAAGAATCATCCAGCCCCACTTCGTTAGGCCGCTCAGATGCGTCACGCGTGCTACCACGTCGACGATGTTTGGCCCTGCCATCATCACTGCCGCAGCGATCGCCATCAATCCGCCGGCGACGACGACCATGCCGAGTTGAATGAGGCGCTGCTTCCACCACGGCCGCCGATCGTTTCGCACATGATAGGCGATGTTGAGCGCGCCCATCAACGAACCGAAGATATTGGACGCCGAATAGGCCGTGAGCACCAATCCGATCGACACGAGGCCCGGCGCGTTCGGCGCGAACACCACGTCGTGGGTGACGCCGGCGAGCATCGTGTACGCCGCTGGCGGCACGCTCGCCGCCAGCTGCTGCAGAATCCAGTTGAAGAGCTGCTGCTTGTTGCCGACGAGGCTGAGCAACGGCGCCGCGAAGAGCAGCAGTGGGAAGAGCGAGAAGAAAAAGTTGTACGCGACGGCTGCCGCGAGGGTGAGAATGTTGTCCTCCAGACTCGCCTTACCGACGTGCTTCAGCAACCGTCCGACGTGGAAGCCCTTGATCAGCATGAGCGTTCACGCGGGCAAGCCACAGGCCAAAGACAGCCGATCTGGACGCCTAACGGCCAACGACGGCATCAGCGTCCTGTGTCGTGCCGTCCGGTCGCTGAGGGAGCGGCCTCCGGCCGCTAAACCTGTGCTCCAGATTGAGCGCGGTGTCGACGATCGCGACGTGCGAAAACGCCTGCGGGAAATTCCCGAGCTGCCGTTTCCCGCGCGGATCGTACTCCTCGGCGAGAAGTCCGACGTCGTTGCGCAGCGTCAGCAATCGCTCGAAGAGCCGGCGTGCATCGTCATGGCGACCGAGCAGATGGTAATCGTTGACGAGCCAGAAGCTGCAGGCGAGAAACGCGCCTTCTCCCGCGGGCAGGCCGTCGTCCGTTTTCTCGCTGTCGTAGCGCAACACGAATCCATCAACGAGCAGCCGCTTCTCGATCTGTGCGACCGTGCCGCGGATCCGTGGGTCGTCCGCAGGCAGAAAGCCAACGAGGGGGATCAGCAGCGCGCTCGCGTCGAGGAGCTTCGAACCGTACGACTGCACAAAAGCGCCGAGCTCGCGGTCGAAGCCTTTCTCACATACCTCGGCGTGAATGTCCTCACGGAGGCGCCGCCACTCGTCGATGGACTCATTGACGCCACGAAACGACTCGGTGTTCTTGATCGCGCGGTCGACCGCCACCCAGGCCATGACTTTCGAATATGTGAAATGCTGCGGCCCGCCGCGCACTTCCCACATCCCCTGATCCGGCTGCTGCCAAATCGTCGCCAGGTGATTGATGAGAGCGCGCTGAAGTCCCCACGAGGTCGGGCCCGCGTGGTGGTTCCCGCGGCGCCGTTGGAAGAGCGCGTCCATCACCTCGCCGAAGACGTCGAGCTGGAGCTGGCTGTATGCCGCGTTCCCGACGCGGACGGGTTTAGAGTCCTCGTAACCTGGAAGCCATTCGATCTCCGCCTCACGGAGGACACGCTCGCCGGCGAGCCCGTACATGATCTGCACCTGGGACGGACTGCCGGCCGCCGCGCGAAGCAGCCAATCCCGCCACGCGGTCGCCTCCTCGTAATATCCGGCGTCCATGAGGGCGAGCAGTGTCAACGTCGCGTCCCGCAGCCAACAAAAACGGTAGTCCCAGTTGCGCTGGCCGCCGAGTTTCTCGGGCAGAGAGGTCGTGGGCGCCGCGACGATGCCGCCCGTCGGCCGGTACGTCAGCGCCTTGAGCGTCACCAGTGAACGATTGACCGCATCGGCCCACTCACCGCGATAGTTGCTGCGATCCGACCACTCCTTCCAGTATTGCTCGGTGTCGTCGAGCGCCTTGCGCACGTTGACGGCCGGATGAGGTGGCAGGTGCGAGGGCGAGTACGTGAGCACGAAGGGAACGAAATCCCCCGCGCTCACCGCGAAATCGCCGACCGTCGTTAGGCCCTCGCCGCGCACGGGAACGTCACTGCGGAGTACAACCATGTCCGGCCCAGCGATGGCGCGGAGCGAGCCGTCGTCGAGGCGCGTCACCCAGGGAACGAGGGCGCCGTAATAGAAGCGCAGGATGAGCTCCATGCGCAGCTCGACGCGCCCGCGTCGCCCAATGACGATGCGCGCGAGGTCCGACGCGTGCCCCCGCAGCGGCATGAAGTCCACCAGTGTGACGGCGCCCTCGGCGGTTTCGATGTCCGTCTCGAGGATCAGTGTATGCTCACGATAGCGCCGTGTGAACCTGGCATTCGGATCGCGCGGAGCGATCTGCCAGCGCCCATGCTCCTTGCTGCCGAGGAGCGCCGCGAAACAAGCGCCCGAATCGAATCGTGGCCAGCAGAGCCAGTCGATCGATCCGTCGCGCGAGACGAGCGCCGCCGTCTCACAGTCGCCGATGATTGCGTAGTCCTCGATGCGGCTGGGCATAGCGGACTCTTACGCAGAAATCGCACCCGAGTCGGCGTTCAGCCGCCAGCTACATCTTTTTCTTTGATGTGAAAGCGGCCAACGCGTTGATGATCACCCTCGCGTCGTTGCCCTCGAGAATCGGACGCATGATCCGCCAGGGGTCGTCGCCCTCCGGTGTCGGCACCGACACGGGCGTCTGTCGGAGCTCCCGCGCGCGCGCCGCCTCGAGTCCGCCGGCGGCGATGAAATCGAGCACGCGACGCAGCTCATCGGCGTCGAACCACGTGCCGTGATCCGTGCAGACGTCGACGATCACACCCGAGGTGTGGGCGAAGTTCACGCGGTTCATCAAACGCTCACAGATCGGGCACGGCGCGTAGCGCACCGCCTCGAGCTTCACGCGGGCGGGCGGTGGCGTGGCGATGCCAGTAGCCATCATTGGCGAGGGCTTCAGCCGCTCTGACACGAGGCGTTGCACCGTCGCCGTATCGACCCAGAGTCCGTTACAGGCATCGCAGATGTACATGTCAGCGCCGCCAAACCGGACCGGCCGCATCGCGCCGCACTTTCGCGGACAGGTGAGAGGAGTGGCGTCGCGATCGGTGGGCTGACCGACGTCCGCACCACAGCGCGGGCAGTGGTTGCTGCCGACGAAGACCACCGCGTAGCACTTGGGGCAGCCAATCGTAGCGAGTCGCGCATGACAAAATGCGCACTCGGTCGAGTCCGCGGGAACGGCGGCGCCGCAGTGAGGACAGTTCAGTGATCCTGCGTCCATGTGGGCTGGACGAGGGAACCGTCGACGGGCAACCGCTTGACGACGCGACTCAGGTGAGCCGCTTCGGCTCCTCACGCTGCTCGATCGACACCACCTCGCGCGACATCGGCTCGCGCGGCGCGGCCTCGCTCGGCGCGGCCTCACTCGGCGGTGCGCGGTCGATGCTCTCGCCGATGTCGCTCACGCCCTTCTTGAATTCTCGGATGCCTTTGCCGATCGCGCCGCCGATCTCGGGGATGCGCTTGCCGCCGAAGATCACCAGGCAGATCAGCAACAACATCAGCAGTTTTTCGGGACCCAACTCGAACATGCGAACCTCGAAATGTCGTCATTGCATAATTCGCGCGGCGCACAAGCGTGGTGAAGCACGAGTGCGCTGTCTTAGTCATTTCTTGACGGCCCGGCCGATGACCGCGAGCGAGCTTTCGTCGACAGACAGGTTCTTGGCAGGAGCGTCATGCATCTCGTCAGCGGAGCATTCGTCGCGCGTTGGCCGATGCGCGTCGCGTCCTTAGTCGCGCTCGTGGGAATGTCGTCGGCCGCGCCGACGACGCATCGCGTCGTCGGCAGTCTTGGCAGACGTTTCGACCCGGATCCGAACCCGCACCACATCCGGTACGACGGCCGATTCACCTTCGCGCGGTTGGTCTACACCACGGGACCCGGGGGCTACTACTACCGCGGTCTCCCGGCGTGGGCGCACGGCCACAATCTCGCCGAAGTGAATCTCATGAAGATCATGCGCGAGGTCACGGCGCTGCGGCCTCACGTCGACGAGAGCAACGCGATCGCGCTCGATGATCCGGAGCTCATGAAGTATCCCGTCGCCTACATGACGGAGGCGGGCTTCTGGACGATGACCGACCGTGAGGCGCTGGCGCTGCGCGCATATCTGCTCAAGGGCGGTTTCATCATCTTCGACGACTTCCGCGACGATTTCTATCGCGGTGGGGGAGGTTGGGCCAACTTCGAGGCGCAGATGCGGCGAATTCTGCCGGATGCGCGATTCGTCGACCTCGAGCCATCGCACCCGATCTTTCATTCATTCTTCGACATCGATTCATTCGATGGGCTGCCTCAGTATTACGATCGCGGCCGTCCCATCTTCCGCGGGATCTTCGAGCACAACGACCCGAAGCAGCGATTGATGGCGATGATCAACTTCAACACCGACGTCTCGAACTTCTGGGAATTCTCGGCGACGGGATTTGTGCCGGTCGAAGAATCGAATGAGGGGTATAAACTGGGCGTGAATTACGTGATGTATGGGTTGACCCACTGAGCTGCGAAACCGACAACGAGCCTTGCGGCTCGTTGTTCGTAGTTCCGCTTCTCTCTATACTCAACCCACACTCTCCCCCACCCCATGACCGTCTCCCGTCGGGAGTTTCTAGCAACGTCCGGCAGCTGCGTCGCCCACCTCACGCTCGCCGCGTCGGTGATGCCACTCGCGGCGCGCCGCGCCTGGGCCGCGCCCTTAGGCAGCGTCGTCGCCCACGAGCCGTTCGGCAATCTGGAGCGTGTCGCCGAGGGGGTGTGGGCGCTCATCTCGACCCCATTGAATGGGGACCGCACCACGATTTCCAACGGCGGCTTGATTGTCGGCCGCAACGCCGTGCTCGCGATCGAGGGATTCAATCAGCCGCAGGGCGCACAGTGGCTGGCGGGCAAGGCGCATGAGCTCACCGGGCGTTGGCCGACGCACGTCGCGCTCACGCACTACCACGCCGATCACGCGAATGGCGTTGCCGGCTACCTCGATGGTGGGCAGCACCCCGAGCTGCGGGCGACCAAGCGCACAAAGGAGCTCGTCGTCGAGCGCAACAAGCCCGAGGACGCGTCGCGCGTCGCGGCATTGGATCAGGCGGTCGTCATCGGCGCGGACCAGCCGTCGACGCTCGACTTGGGCGGGCGGGTCGTGCATGTCGTGCCGCGGCGTGGCCACACCGAGAGCGACGTCTCGATCGAGCTCGACGATCCGAGCATTGTGTTCTGCGGCGATCTATTCTGGAACGCGATGTTTCCGAATTACGTCGATGCGATTCCGACGCAGCTCGCGCAGTCGGTGCGCGCCCTCCGGCGGACGCGCGACACGACGTACGTCCCCGGTCACGGGGCGATCGGCAAGCAGGCCGAATACGACCGCTACGTCGGTATGATTGACGAGGTGGAGAAAGGCGCCCGCGCGGCGTACGCGAAGGGCCAGACGCCCGCCGACGGCGCCGCTGCGTTCACGCTTCCTCCGTCGTTAGGCGAGTGGATGAGCTTCAGCAAGACGTTCTACGAGCGTGCGTTCTCCGCGTGGTACAAGGAGCTGAAGACTTGATCTGGGAACCTCGACAGCACCAGAACGGTTTGGATTGAGTGATCAATCGGGTAGGGGAGGGACGCATGATGGGAATGGCACGAATTGGGATGGCGGCAGTGGCGGTGGCCGGCGGCGCGCTGTGGTTCGGCGGGCGATCGCGCGGCGAAACGATGGCAGCGCGCGCCTCCATTCCTGTGGCGACATCAGGTGGGACGTTGGCCAGCGCTCCGCGTGACGAGACGATCGTCTTCGCCGGCGGCTGCTTCTGGGGGGTGCAGGCGGTCTTCGAGCACGTGCGGGGGGTAAAGAGCGCCGTCTCCGGCTACGCGGGTGGAAGCACGGTGTCACCATCGTACGAGGACGTGAGCTCGGGCACGACCGGTCACGCCGAGTCGGTCCAGGTCGTCTTCGACGCATCGCAGATCTCGTTAGGTAAGCTCCTCGAGATCTTTTTCTCGGTCGCACACGATCCGACGGAAAAGAATCGTCAGGGCCCCGACGTCGGTACGCAGTATCGCTCGGCAGTCTTCTATCAGACCGACGAGCAGCGGCAGGTGGTCGACGCCTACATCAAGCAGCTTGGCGACACGAAAACGTTCGCGCGGCCGATTGCGACGGAAGTGTCGCGCGTGCGCGCCTTCTACCCTGCCGAAGCCTACCATCAGCACTACGCGATGCTGCACCCGGACAGCCCGTACATCTACACGTACGACTTGCCGAAGGTGGCCGCGCTCAAGGAGCGCTTCCCCTCGCTCTATCGCGAGGACGTCTCGGTAAAATAAATCACAGTCGGGAGTGGTCGAACGGGTGCCGCGCTTGCGCGCCGGCACCCGTTCTCGTATGCTTGGAATTAACCAAATGGTCAAACCCAATGGTTAAGCAGCGCTCCACACAGACCGAGCAGCGCATTCTCGACGCCGCGCACCGCGTCTTTCTCCGCCGCGGCAGCGCCGGTGCCCGCACGCAGGAAATCGCCGACGAAGCCGGCGTCAACAAGGCGCTCCTCCACTATTACTTCCGCACGAAAGAGCGACTCGCCACCGCGGTCTTCGCCCGCGCCGCCTCCCGGCTCATGCCGCCCGTGATCGCCACGCTCGCCTCCGACGAGCCGCTCGAGACCAAGGTTGAGCGCGTCATCGAGATCGAGCTCGACGTGCTTCTGCGCCACCCGTACCTCCCGGGCTACATCATCGCCGAGCTCACACACAATCCTTCGCGCGCAAAGCAGCTCGTGCCCGCACTCACCGGTGTCTCGATCGACGAGCTTGCGCCGCGCGTGCTCGAGGCCATCGCGCGCCAGATCCGCGCCGCCGTGCGCGAAGGGCAGATGCGCCCGATCGCGCCCGATCAGTTCATTCTCAACTTGCTCTCGCTCTGCATCTTCCCCTTTGCCGCCCGTCCGATGCTGCAGGCCGTGCTCCACCTCGATGACGCGGCCTTCGCGCGCCTCATCGCTCGGCGCAAGCGCGACCTGCCGACATTCTTCCTTCACGGCCTCCGCCCATGACCAGCCCTCTCCGCGCGGCCGCCATCTCACTCGTTGTGCTCGCGCTCGCGCGCCCCGGCGCTCCCGCGCGCGCGCAGACGCCCGACCGACGCGACACGCTCCGCCTCGCTGAGCTGCAGAGTGTCGCCGCGCGCATCGATCCGCGCGAGCGGCAGCTCGCCTTGCAGCGGCAGGCGACCAACCTTCGTCTCCGCACGATCGCCAGCGATCGGTTGCCCGCACTCGGCGGCGAGGGAGATGGCCAGTACCAATCGGTCGTCGTCGCGCTGCCGACGCCCGTGCCGAACCTGTTCTTCCCGGCGATTCCGCACGATACCTACGACGCGCATGTGCTGGCGCGGCAAACCGTGTATGACCCGAGTATCGGCCCGCGCGCCGACGTCGAGCGCGCGAGTCTCGCAACCGCCGAAGCGCGTGTGCGCACCAACGTCTACGCGCTGCACAGCGATGTGAACGATGCCTTCTTTACGGCGGCCCTCGCGGACGCACGCGCCGGCGAGATTGCGGCCGCCATCTTTAATCTCGAGGCGCAGCTGCGGGTGGCTCGCGCGCGCGTCCGCGAGGGAACAGCGCTGCCGAGCGAGGCGGCCACCATCGAAGCGGAGTTGTTGCGGCGTCGTCAGGATCGCGACGATTTGTTCGCGACCCGTCGCGCATCGCTCGCCGTCCTCGCCTCCCTCACCGGCCGCCCGATCTCGGCGAATGACACACTCGCACTTCCCGCCCTAGCCGACGCCGTCGCGGCGTCGCGCGCGTCGCCGCCGCGCGCGCGTCCGGAGTACGCACAGTTCGCGCGCACGCGCGACCAGTTGGCTGCGCAAGAGCGCATCGTCACCGCGCAATCGCGGCCGCACGTGTCTGCCTTCGCACGCGTCGGGTATGGCAAGCCGGGTCTCAACTTCCTTGCGACCGACTTCAACGGCTACTGGCTCGCCGGCGTGCAAGTGCAGTGGGCGCCGTGGACCTGGGGCAACACCGACCGCGATCGCGAAGTACTCGAGCTGCAACAACAGATCGTGGCGAGCGACGAGGAAGCGTTCACCGCCGCGACGCAGCGTGCCGTCGAGCGACAGCTCGCGGACATCGATCGAGTAGTGGCGTCGCTCCGCACCGACGACACGATCATTGCCTTGCGCGAGCGCATCGAACGCGAGACGCAGCATCGCTACACCGAAGCGGTCGTGACAGCCGCGGAGTACGTCGATCGCGTCAACGACGTGCTGGCGGCGCGTCTCGCCCGCGTGAGCCACGAGGTCGAGCTCGCGCAGGCCCGCGCCCGCTATCTCACCACGATCGGCCTGGAGCCCCGCTGATGCGCACGCGAACGTTCGTCACCAGCGCCGCAGTGCTCGTTATGTTCTCCGCCTGTCGGGACAAGAACCAGCCCGATGCCTACGGCAATTTCGAGACGACGGAGGTCGTCGTTTCCGCGGAGACCAGTGGGCAGCTCCTCTGGTTCAAGGCAGACGAGGGACAGCCGCTCACCCACGGGCAGCTCGTTGGTGTGATCGACACGACGCAGCTCTCGTTACAGGAGCGACAGCTCGGTGCGCAGCGCTCGGCGGGGGCATCCCGCGTCGCGGAAGTCGGCCAGCAGCTCGACGCGCTTCGTGTGCAGCACGAGATCGCCGGCCGGAATTACGAACGTGTGAAACGCCTCTTCGCCGAGCAAGCCGCGACGGCTCAGCAGCTCGACCAGGCCGAGCGGGACTACAAGGTGCTGGGTGAGCAGGTTCAGGGGGCCGAGGCGCAACAACGGAGCGCCGGCGAAGACGTGAAATCGACCGACGCGCGCCTCGCCCAGATCAGCCAACAGCTCGCAAAGACACGCATAACGAGCCCCGTCGCTGGGACGGTGCTCGCGCGATACACCGATCGTGGGGAGTTCGTTCAACCGGGTCAGCCGTTGTACAAGATCGCGAATCTCGACTCGATGATTCTGCGGGCGTACGTCAACGAGACGCAGCTGGCGCGCGTCAAGCTCGGCGCGCCGGTGACCGTCTCGATCGACACCGGCAGCAAGGCGCGCCGCACGCTCGCCGGGACGGTGACGTGGGTGTCGCCCGAGGCCGAGTTCACGCCGACGCCGATTCAAACGCGCGACGAGCGGAAGGACCTTGTGTACGCGGTGAAAGTGCGCGTCCCGAATCCGGGCGGCATCGTCAAGATCGGAATGCCGGCGGATGTTCGATTTTAACCGCGGATGACAGCGTCTTTAGCCTGAGCCGCCCATATGACTGCCGTGACCATCGACGGCCTAGCCAAGAAATTCGAGAGCACGGTTGCACTCGAAAACGTGAGCATTGAGATCGGCGACGGCGAGCTCTTTGGCTTCATCGGCCCCGACGGAGCCGGGAAGACGACCCTCTTTCGCATTCTCGTAACTCTCATCCTCCCGGATGCCGGCCGTGCCACGGTGCTCGGGCGCGACATCACGACCGAGGTGTGGGAGCTCCGGCGACGCGTCGGCTACATGCCGGGACGATTCTCCCTCTACCCGGACCTCTCGGTCGAGGAAAACCTGCACTTCTTCGCGTCCGTCTTCGGCGCATCGGTCGCGGAGCAATACGATTTGATCGCGCCAATCTACGACCAGCTTGCCCCGTTCAAGGCGCGACGGGCCGGCGCGCTCTCCGGTGGCATGAAGCAAAAGCTCGCCCTCTGCTGCGCGCTCGTCCACCGGCCGGAGATTTTGTTCCTCGACGAGCCCACCACCGGCGTCGACGCTGTGTCGCGGCGCGAGTTCTGGGAGCTGCTCGATCGACTGAAGACCTCCGGCCTAACGATCGTCGTCTCGACGCCGTACATGGACGAAGCCGATCGCTGCGGCCGCGTCGCGCTCATTCAGCGCGGCCGCATCCTCGGCGTCGACACACCGGCGCGCGTGGCGGCGTCGTTCGCCCGTCCGCTCTTCGCCGTCCGCGCCGCCGAGCGTTACCCGCTCCTCCTGGCCGCGCGCGAGTACGTGAACGCCGCGACCGTCTTTCCCTTCGGCGACGTGCTCCACTTCACGGACCGCCGCACCGATGTCGAGGCCGAGCAGATGGCACGCGAGCTCGGCGACTTCCTTCGCGGCCGCGGGTTCGCCGATGTCGAGGTTTTTCCGGCCGCACCCACCATCGAGGACACCTTCATGGCTCGCATGGGCGAGCCCGAGAAGGCCGCGTGACGTCAGCGCCTAACGCCACGGCGATCGAGGCAGACGAGCTCACCCGCCGCTTCGGCTCCTTCACCGCTGTCGACAAGATCACGTTCAACGTCGCCGCCGGTGAAGTGTTCGGCTTCCTCGGCGCGAACGGCGCCGGGAAGACGACGGCCATCCGCATCCTCACGGGCCTGCTCGCGCCGACATCCGGCACGGCAAAGGTCGCCGGACACGACGTCTACACGGCGAGCGAGGCGATCAAGCGGCGCATCGGCTACATGAGTCAAAAGTTCTCACTCTACGAAGACCTCACCATCTCCGAGAACATTCGTCTGTACGGCGGCATCTACGACTTGCCGTCGTCGGTGCTCCACGACCGCATGGCG
>DATEHJ010000134.1:0-2737 GCA_035279645.1 Gemmatimonadaceae bacterium | reverse complement strand
ATTAGCTCGCCGTGTGTGAAGCGGCCAGCTATTAGCTCGCCGTGTGTGAAGCGGCGAGCTATAGCTCGCCGTGTGTGAAGCGGCGAGCTATAGCTCGCGTTCACAGGTTACAACTTCGGACCACCGGCGTGACAGCCGATGCCGCGTTTGATTCGGCGATCGCTCCGAGCCGGCGATCGCGAGGCATGTGCAAGATCTGCTCGACAGCCGATGCGTAGTAGACGCCGCTAGGCCTCGGCTGCGGCAAGCCATCGCCGGGATGGGGTACCGGAGCGTCGTCGGCGGCAAATATGTTTTGCGCTCCCAGCGAGCCGTGGAATCCGATCGTGTCCTCAGTTGTGTGCAGGTCGAGCATCGCGTCGACCGCATCTTGCAATTCGTTCGCGACGATACGCTGATGGTCGAGCGACGCTTGCAGCTGCGACGCGCCTTCGACGAGCGCGGCTTTGCGTTGGGGGTCCCTACTCGCTGCGGCCTGTATCCGCAGTTCGTTCACTGCGTCCTGTGTGTCCGGAATCGTATGCATGATCCGCTTAAGAGCGGCCATCAACGCCAGTCGGTGCTCCCAGCTGCGCGTCGCCCCATCCAACCGGAAAAAATCATTCTCATAGTCTGTTTCCGCGGCGGTCGCATCGTCCAACAACTTATCGTCTGCGAGCATCGTGGTCGCTGCGGCGTTGAAATGTGCGATAAACGTGCTGCAAAACGCGTTGACGATCTCGTGCCCCAATATCTTCGGCGTCGCCGAACTTGCAGGCGCGCTGACCGGCGCTGCCGGCTGGCCGATGGGAGCGAGCACCGCTGTGGCTGACGGAGCCGGTGCTACGGCGGAGGCCACAGAAAGCGACTGTGCCGTCTCTGAGGCAGTGCAGAGTTGGGCCGCAAACGTGATGGCAGCAAAACAGACGGCAAAGGCGAACCCCAGCTCGACCCGCATGGCCAACTGGAGTTCGCACGCGTTCTTAGAGCGACCTGTGCGCTAGCTAGTTCGCGGCTGGTCTGGCGACGAACCTATAGGTCTCGAGGACGTTCTCGTGGCCTAGATAAAGGCTGTACGGCATTGGGGTCGCAGTGCCGACGAGCGACCCATCCTTCTCGCGTTCCGCATAGATATGCAGCCGCGCGCGGCCGCCGATATCCATCCAGTACTTGCCGTTTCGTTCACCGCCAACGACTGACACAATGGTGCCGCTGTCCATCGGGAAGTAGTAGCCGCTCACGATGCCGTCCGGCGTGACGGTGAGTTTTAGTCTGCCGTCAAACTCGCCCGATGCCGGCACGGGTTCGACCTGCGTCAAAGCCGTTGTGTATGTCGTTGAGGTCCCGCTTTGAGCGGCAGCTGCGACTGCGACTGAAACGGTCAATGCGATCGCGAACGCGATCGACGCCTCTGCGTGTCTCATCATTTTTATCATGTTCTACTTGTACCCGAGCAAAAGGGCTGTGAATCGAAGGCATTTGATCAACACCCCGCGAGCGCAAAAGCCAAGCGCTCGCTAGGGCTCGTCGAAAATCGTAGAGAATCGTTTGTCCCACGAAGGAGATCGCGATGCACGTGCTTTTAAGCGCGCTGTTTTCTCTCAGCCAAGTGTTGAGTTTTCCGATGCCTCTAGCGCTCGTCTCCGGTGAGAAGGGCCAGAGCATCTCGTACGTCCTGGATGAACGTGGCGTGAGAAGCCTTTGGTACGCGCATGCGCCGGATTTCGTCCCACGCCAGCTTTGGAGCTCCGGTGTGGACGACGGACAGGAGCTCACCGACCTCGCGATTTCTAATGACGGACGGTTCGTCGTCTACGTGCGCGGCGGCTCGCACGACGCGAACTGGGTGACGCACCCGTGGCCCGATCCGATGTTGAGCCCCATAGAACAGCACATGACCGTGATGTCCCTCCCCACCGGAGGCGGCGCGCCGAAAGAACTCGGCGACGGCGACGCGCCGGTGATTTCTCCTGACAGTTCGACCGTGGCCTTCGTGCACGATCCGGACGAAGCCGTGTGGTCTGGACCGATCAACGGACGCGTTGCGTCGATGCAGCTCTTCTTCGACCGTGGCCGCGACAGCGAGCTTCAATATTCTCCGGACGGCGCAGACCTCGCGTTCACGTCGAATCGAGACGACCACTCGTTCATCGAGATCTATCGCAACCAGAACACGCCGCTCGAGCCTCTCGCGCCATCCACCTCACAAGATTCCTCACCGCGCTGGTCGCCGGACGGCTCGCGCGTCGCGTTCGTGCGGCTTCCGGGCGACGGCGGCCCGCCTCCGGATCTACTCGTGGAGCAGCCTCAGCCGTGGGCCATCTGGGTCGCGAACCTCGCGGGTGCGCAGGGCCACGAGGCGTGGCATAGCGGGCGATCGGGGCGGGACTCGCTGCCGGGCATCAACGGGCCGCAACTCAACTGGACCGCGGGCGACAACCTCGTCTTCATCTCAGAACAGTCGAATTGGCCGAACTTGTATGAAGTCTCCGCCAGCGGAGGTCCTGCCAAGCCCCTCTCGCCGGGTTCGTTCATGGTCGAAGACACGTCCATATCTCCCGACCTTGCCTCCGTCTACTACTCGGCGAACAGCGGCTCGACGCCGGGCGATATCGCGCGCAGGCACATATTCCGGGTGAGCGTCGCGAGCGGATCGACAAGCGCGTTCACGAGCGGCAACGACAGTCAATGGTGGCCGGCAGCCACCTCGGAGGGCGCCGCATACGTGAATGCCGGCGCGCGCGAACCATTCACCATC
>DATEHJ010000133.1:0-2427 GCA_035279645.1 Gemmatimonadaceae bacterium | reverse complement strand
CGAACGGCGCGAGGTCCCGAACGGCGCGAGGTCCCGAACGGCGCGAGGTCCCGAACGGCGCGAGGTCCCGAAGGACGTTAACGTCGTATGGAACTCAGCGCCGTATGGAACTCAGCGCCGTATGGAACTCAGCGCCGTATGGAACTCAGCGCCGCTCGGAACTCAGCGCCGTATGGACTGGCATGCCTAACGTGGTGTCCAGAGTCGAGGAGCGTCGCACGCACTCTGACTACCCTCCACCCTCTATCCTCTACCCGGCTAGGCATTGACGCCGAGCACGGCCAAGGCAACGATTACTTCCCCTCGTTGAAGCGAGCCACCAAATGCGCGTTCCCATCCGTACGCTCTGCGCGTCGCGCTCGAGACTGCTCATCACACTGGCCGGTGCCTTGACACTGACCGCCGTCGCGGTGATGCAACCGCCGCTCGCCGCGCAGTCCATGCAATCTGCCGTGCCAGTCTCCGCATCGCGCATCGCCGACGACCCAGACGTGCTGGGCGCCGAGCGATTGTTTTCGGCGTGGATCGAAGGTCAGATCGCCTATCGTGGGTTGCCGGGAATTGTCGTCGCCGTCGTGAGCGACCAGGATCTCGCGTGGACGAAGGGCTTCGGCTATGCCGACGTCAACGCCAAGGTGCCGATGACGCCCACCACCAAGTTCCGCATGGCATCGCACAGCAAGCTGTTCGCCGCGACCGGGATCATGCAGCTTCGTGAGGAGGGCAAGCTTCGTCTCGATGATCCCGTGATGACCTACCTGCCCTGGTTCAAGGCGAAGCGTGCCGGCGATGACGATGGCACGATCACGATCGAGCAGCTCCTCTCGCACAGCTCCGGAATGCAACGCGAAGCGGGCGATCACTGGACATCATATGAGTTTCCGACGAGCGATCAGCTGCGGCAACTCTATCCCGAACGTCAAGCGCCCTTCGCGCCGTCGGTGCGCTGGAAGTACTCGAATCTGGCGTATGCCGTCGCGGGGATGCTGACCGAGCAGGTGACGGGCAAACGATGGGCCGACTATATCGATATAAACATCTTCAAGCCGCTAGGAATGACTTCGTCGAGCGTGGACAAGAATGTGCCAGGGCTCGCCGTGCCATACGGGCGCCGCATGCCGGATGGTACGCGCGAAGTCCTGCCGTTCGTCGACGCGCGCGGGATGGCGGCCGCGACGGGCGTCACGTCGAACGTCGAGGACATGGCAAAGTTCGTCTCGGCCCAATTCCGGCGCGGCCCGCGCGGCGGCAGTCGCATTCTGAGTACGGCATCGCTGCGCGAGATGCACCGTGTCCGATCGGTAGAAGAGAACTGGATGTCCGGGACGGGACTCGGGTTCGACATCAATCGCATCGACGGGCGAACCTACGTGGGGCACGGCGGCGGCTACCCGGGAAACACGACCCAGACGCTCATTCAGCTCGACGACAAGATCGGCGTCATCGTGCTGACGAACACGAATGACTCGAATCCGTTCGATATCGCGCGCGAGCTGATGATGACCGTGGGCAAGGCGGTCGCGAAGTCCGCGGCGCCGGTGACCCTCGCGGCAGCGTGGAATCCGAGTTGGGCGCGCTTAGCGGGACTCTATCGCGGGCGGGGTGGTGATTCGCAGGTGGTGCTGCTCAACAATCGCCTCGTGCTCATCACGCCGAACGCGGCGAACGTCGACAATCCGATCACCCTCGAGCCGCTGGGTGACGGCCGATTCCGCTACGTCGCTCCGGCGGGCGGTGGCGTCGTTGGCGAAGTGGTGCGCTTCGTCGAGCAACCCGGGCGGCCAATGCGAATGTACACGGGCGACAGTTGGATAGACCGGGTGTCGGATCGTTAGGGCGCTGGGTAGCAGAACAACAATTGGGGACGGTAGAGCGCACGTCCGGTTTGACGAGGGGGACCAGAGGCAACTCTGGTCCCTACTCTACCGTCCTAGTGGATTGTAACCGAGATGTTGATATCAGGATGATTTGGTGCAGTGGTCTGCGAGTGTGATCGCGGGTGGGGGTTCCTCCGGGGCACTATGAGCATTACTGCCATTGCTTCCGTGTCGCGTTAGCGATCGTTGGCCGAATGGCAGTAATGCCGATAGCTGCCCCTGCGGAACCCCCACCCGCGATCACTCGACCTCCGCTGCATGCTGGCGGAACTGCAAATCCGACCTCGTGGGTTGCTCCTGCGATCGATCGCGACTGTGCCTGCTCCTGCTATCAGCATCTCGGTTACACTCCACTAGAATCCTGGGCCTTCCAACGCGCGAGTCCGCCGTGGCATCTGCTCCCATAACCCGCGGGCCGAGAGGAGGACGGAGAAGAGCGCGGTGATGGCGAGCGCGAGGAGTGTCCAGATGAAGAAGAAGGCTCCGCTGGACTTGGCGATCGCGCCGCCGACTCCCGCCCCTTTCATGTGGATGACAGGGACGACCAAAC
>DATEHJ010000132.1:0-6621 GCA_035279645.1 Gemmatimonadaceae bacterium | reverse complement strand
ATATCGGTGCGGCACGGCCGCGCGCTCGAGAGCACCGACACACGGGATGCGCCCGTCGTCGTCGTGAACGAGGCACTGGTGAGAAAGTACTATCGCGATGAGGATCCGCTGGGTAAGCCGATCTATCTCGGCGCGCCGGACAACCGCCTCTTTCAGCAAGCGCCGATTGTCGGTGTTGTTTCGGACACGCGTGACGGCGGTCTGGGGACGGCTCCTCTTCCGACGGTCTACATCCCGCTCGCGGCAATGCCGACTTGGCCGGCATTCTTCTTCGTCGTGCGGACGCGCCAGAATCCAAGCGGTGTGATCGCCAGCGCCCGCGCGGCGATTCGCGCGCTCGATCCGACGCTTCCGGTGCGGAATGTCGCGACGATGGAAGAGGTATTGTCGTCGGCCGTCGCGCCGGCGCGCTGGTCGACGACGCTGCTCGGAGTGTTTGCCGGCGTCGCGCTGGTGATCGCGGTGCTCGGCGTTTTCGGCGTGTTGACCTACATCGTGACGCAGCGCACGCGCGAGCTCGGGATTCGGATCGCGTTAGGCGCCGCGCCGGGGCAAGTGCGTCGCATGGTGGTGACGCGCGGGCTCGGACTCGTGGCCTGGGGCATCGTGTTTGGACTGCTCGGCGCCGCGCTCTTGACGCGCTTCATGGGGACGCTGCTCTACGGCGTGACGGCGACGGATCCGCTGACGTACGGCGGCGTCGCGGCGCTGCTTGCAGCCGCGGCGGCACTCGCCAGCTATCTCCCGGCGCGGCGGGCGACTCGAGTGGACCCGATGCTGGCGCTCCGCGCGGAATAACGAACGAGGACCATTCGAGCAGCAATCGCGAATCATTCGAATTTGACGAATCACTCCTCGGCGTTTGCACCTCCGACTATCGGAACGATGCACTCTGCATGGAGCGATTCGGATGATTCGAGTGATTCGTGTTGGAGTGGTACGCTGATCGAGATGCCTGGTCGACACCGCGTGCAGATCCTTCCCCGCTCGCCGCTTCGCTCGTCGGAGTAAGCGCGGTGAGAAGAGCCTAACGCTTCAGGTACTTCTCGGGGATCGGATTGTCGGGACGCTCGCTGTCCCAGAAGACCGTCACGACGTACCATCGCGCGCCGTCGTCGAAGAGCTGAATGCTGTTGATGCCGCGAGCGAACGGCTTCGGGTCACTGGCCGAGCGCTTCGATTCGTATGCGCTGAAGACCTGGGCGATAGTGCCGAAGCGATCCATCGAGCGGCCGATCTCACGCTCGAAGAAGCCATTCGTCGTGAGGCCGGTCGCGGCGCGCTGCGCGTATTCGTCAGGCGTCAGCGCGACTGGGCGAGGGGGAGCGTCTTGTGCGCGCCGCGAGGGAATGAGACGGGCGCCGGACGCGAAGAGCGATCGAAACCGATTCCAATCGCGGGGCTGGCCGGCCGGCCCGGAGATCACGTCGTACAGCGCCGCGATAATCGCATCAGCCGACGCAACGTCGGTGGGATTCGCGCGCGGCGGCGCGCTGTCCGTCGCGGCTTGCGCGGAGGCAACCGCGGGCAGCATGACGAGCGCAGCAGCTGCTAGATGGAGTCGCATTCTAGAGTCCTCGGTAGTTGAACGGCTGGACGCAGATCTTACGCAGATGAACGCGGATGACAAGAAGAGCATTCAAAAGTCGTTCGGCCGCGATCTCTTGAACAAGTGTTAGGCACTCTTTGTTTTATCTGCGTCAATCGGCGACCATCTGCGACCAGCCGTTCAATTACCTAGTGGCCTGGGCACGCAAGCAGCGACTAGATTACGGGATGCTTTCGCGCGCGCTTTGGACCGGCCTGCTCGCGCTCCTCGCCTGGATTCCCATCGGGCGAGCGACAGTGCATGCGGAGCGTACCGAACGCGCGCTCTTCGTCGTGTCCGCGCTGGACATCGCGACCGATTCGCCGGCGCGAGTCGGCGACAGGCACGATCTCCCGCGTCAGATCACGACGGATCGTAAGCCGCCGACGCCGCGAACCCTTCCGCGTCAGGATAGCGATGCGGAAGAACCGTCATCGCACGTTCGATCGAGCTCGCGCTCCGCGGCAGACTCGCAGCAATCCGGCTGGCGCGGCCATCAAGCGAAGCGGCTGATTGCGCCGCACGACGCAACGGCACCTCCACAGTTGTAGTCGGCCGGGTGTGGCGCGAGCTCGCGCCCCCGGCGGTTGCTTCCCGTTCAACATCACCTAACGATTAGGACGCCTGCCGGCTGCGGCAGACGTCGTGGAGGAGTCATGTCCAATCCGAATACGAACGAGGGCCTCAGCCCCGATGTCCCGAAGTTCGAGCCCTGGCTCGCCGTCATGTTGCTCGCGATTGTTCCGATGCTCGCGGCCTTGGCGCTGTCGCGCGAGTTTGTGCTGCATCTCACCGCGGTCTCGAGTATTCTCTTTGTCGCCGCGATCGGGATGCTGGTCGTGCAGGAGCGGCGGAAAAAGAGCAGTGACTAGTGGCTAGTTGCTGGTGGCTAGTGACCAGCGACTAGTGACTAGCCACTAGCCACTAGCCACTCGGCCCAGCCCCTATCCCCTCGCCACCATGCCTCACGAGACGACGCTCATCGCGACGGTTGCCGCCGGACTCGGACTCGCATTCGTGTTCGGCTATCTCGCGGCACGCATCCAGCTGCCGCCGATCGTTGGGTATCTCTTCGCCGGCATCGTCATCGGTCCATTCACGCCGGGCTACGTCGCCAACGTCCCGCTCGCCGCACAGCTGGCCGAGATCGGCGTGATTCTGCTGATGTTCGGGGTGGGACTCCACTTTTCGCCGCGCGATCTCCTCGCGGTGCGACGGATCGCGATCCCAGGTGCGCTCGGCCAGATCGCCGTCGCGACACTGCTCACCGCCGTCGCGGTGTACGCGTATGGATGGTCGTGGAGCGCAGGACTGATCTTCGGTCTGTCCTTGTCGGTCGCGAGCACGGTGGTGTTGCTTCGCGCGCTCGAGCAGCGGGGGATGGTCGCGTCCGAGGAGGGTCACATCGCGATCGGGTGGCTGATCGTCGAGGATCTCGTCACGGTTTTCATTCTCGTGCTGCTCCCCGCGTTCGCGTCGTCGACTACCGGAGGGACGACGGTCGCCGCGCCGCGCGGTCCGCTGTTGGCGGTCTCGATCGCGCTCGTGAAGGCGGCAGCGTTCCTCCTCCTCATGCTGTTCGCGGGACGTCGCGTGATTCCGTGGCTTCTCGCCAGCGTCGTCAAGACGGGATCCCGGGAGCTGTTCACGCTGGCGGTGGTGGCGCTGGCGTTGGGGATCGCGGTGGGTGCCGCCGCGCTGTTCGGCGTCTCTTTCGCGTTAGGCGCGTTCTTCGCGGGGGTGGTCATCGGCGAATCGGATTCGAGCCATCAGGCGGCCGCCGACGCATTGCCGCTGCGCGACGCATTCGCGGTGCTCTTCTTCGTCTCGGTGGGGATGTTGTTCGATCCGCGCGTCCTGATTCAACGACCGCTCGAAGTGTTGATCGTCGTGCTGATCATCATGGTCGGGAAATCGCTCGCGGCGTTCGGAATCGTGCGCGCGCTTCGCTATCCGTTGCGTACGGCGTTGGTCGTTTCGGCCGGGTTGAGTCAGATCGGCGAGTTGTCGTTCATACTCATCGGCCTGGCAATTTCGTTGAAGCTCGTGCCGCCGGAGGGACGAGATCTGGTGTTGGCGGGCGCGCTGGTGTCGATCATCCTCAATCCGGTGGTGTGGCGACTTGTCAAAGTGACGGCACCTGAATCAACGGCGCAACTGAATCAACTGCGCAACTGACTCGACGGCGCAACTGACCTCAACGGCGCGACTGATCGACTGCGTAACTGAATGGGCGGCGCGCGCAACGCATAACACGCAACGCTCAACGCTCAACGCCCAACGCCCAACGTCCAATGCCCGTCCAGACACTCGATCCGCGCACCGCGCTCGTCCTCATCGATTTGCAGAAAGGCATCGCGGCGATGCCGACCGTGCATCCGGCGGAGGGAGTCATCGAACGCGCCGCCGCGATGGCGCGGGCGTTTCGCGCTCGCGAGCTCCCCGTGGTAAAGGTGCGCGTCGCATTCTCGGCGGATGGCGGCGACGTGATTCGCTCGCGCGTCGACGCGCCGCCGCCGGCGATTACGCGCGGCCCGGACTGGGGGGACCTGCGCGAGGAGATCGGCACCGGACCGCACGACATCATCATTACCAAACGCCAGTGGGATGCGTTTTTCGGGACCGAGCTCGATTTGCAGCTTCGGCGGCGAAAGATGACCGGGATCGTGCTCGCCGGCATCTCGACGAGCATCGGCGTCGAGTCGACGGCGCGCCATGGCCGCGAGCTGGGTTATGAAATTGCCATCGCGAGTGACGCCGTCACCGACACCGTGCAGGCCGCGCACGAGAACAGCCTGCAGCGCATCTTCCCGCGCCTCGGCCAGATCGACACGACCGCCGCCATTATCGAGGCGATCGGGCGTTCCGCCTAACGAGAACAGCCAAACGGTCCGTGACGCCAGCGCGCCACGGATCATCGCGTCACGAACGGCTTCTAGAGGTCGTCGTCGGGGTGCGGATACTCGGGAGGGAGGATGGCGGACAGCACTTGCGCCATCTGGTCCCAACCCGTCGCGAGCTCCTCACGGAGCGGCGCGAGACTGGTGTCTCCGGAGCGAGCGAGGTCGCGGATCATATCGCGAATCGTCTCGATACGCGCGAGCCAGCCGTGCGAGATCTTGCGCGGATCATCAGGCGGCAACGCGTCGTTCGCGAGGCTGATGAGCGCGAAGATTTCGTCGGCGCCCGTGACTTTGACGGTCTCACCGTTAGGCCCTTCGATGACGATGTAGTCGGTGGTGTCTACGACGTCGAGTGAGATCGGGCCAGATCGGCGAACCTTCCATTCCGCGGGCTCGAGGGCGGGACGGATCGCGTCGGTCATATATAACAAAGCTACACCAGGCGCAGGGGGGGTGCATCTGGGGCGACCGCGGCATCGCTAAGTCTGCCCGAAGGATAACGCAGTGATGGCAGAAAACGCTATTCGGTTCGGAAGGTGTCAGCGCTGGCCTTTCCCTTACATTCAGTTTATACTGAACGTACAATATCACGCGGACCTATGGCCCACCCCGATTCCTTCATCGAGCGCATGGGACTCGCCGCCGAAAGCGACGGCCTCTCCCGAATCGCCGGACGATTGTTCGGCGCCCTCATTCTTCATAGCGAACCTTGCTCCCTCGATGACCTCGCGGACCAACTCGGCGTCAGCAAAGCCAGTGTCAGCACCGAGGCCCGCCGTCTCCTCGAGCGAGGCGTTGCCGAGCGTATCGGCAAACCCGGCGACCGACGCGATTACTACAGCCTCTCGTCCGACTTCTTCGCGCAGATCATTCGCTTCCGGCTCAGTCGGTGGGCCACCTTGCACCGCCTCGCGAAGGAGATGCACGAGGAGGCTGGCGACCTGCCGCGACTGGTCCGGGAACGCTTCGCCTACATCGAGGATGTGAACGACTTCGTCCTCGCGCGCGTCGACGAGGCGCTGCGCGAATGGAGCGAACACGAGGGCCGTCCAGCGGAGCGGCGCCGGCAGCGCCGGACCAATACGCCGAAGCCGGTCGCCAAGCGCCAGGTCGTGAGGGGGGAACGCCTTGGCTGAGGTCGTGCTGGACGAAGGGACGGCCGTCGCTGAAGCCCCGCCGCGCGAGGCTACGCCTCTTCGCGTCGTGAGAGAGGAGACGTGGAGCCGTGGCGAACCACACAAATACCTCATCGCATTCGCCGTCGTCCTCGCTGCGTTGATGCAGGTGATCGACAGCTCGATCGTCAATGTCGCGCTGCCCGACATGATGGGGAATCTCGGCGCGAGCCTCGATGAGATCGCCTGGGTTTCGACCGGCTACATCCTGGCGAGCGTGATCGTCATTCCGCTCACGGGCTGGCTCGGCTCGATGTTCGGGCGCAAACGGTACTTTGTCGGGTCCATCATTCTGTTCACCCTCGCGAGTTTTTTCTGCGGCGCGTCTCATTCGTTAGGCACGCTAATCTTCTGGCGTATCGTACAAGGACTTGGCGGCGGCGCACTCATGACCGTCTCGCAGGCGGTGCTGTTCGAGGCGTTTCCGCGCGAGGAGGCTGGGATGGCGATGGCGCTCTTCGGCCTCGGCGTGATGGTCGGCCCGACGATCGGTCCCACACTCGGCGGCTGGATCACGGACAACTACGGCTGGCCGTGGATCTTCTACATCAATTTGCCCGTCGGCATTCTCGCTGCGATGATGATCGCGGCATACGTGCACGACTCGGTGCATCAACAAAAGCCGCCAACGATCGACTACATCGGCATCGGCCTGCTCGCGGTGAGCGTCGGGGCGATTCAGTACGTGCTCGAGCACGGCCAGCGCGAGGACTGGTTCAACTCGTCGCTCATCCTCGGTCTCACCGTGACGGGGGTGCTCGGCGGCGCTCTCCTACTGTGGCGCGAGCTCACGATCGATCATCCCGTGATCGATTTCAGAGTTTTGCGACATCGACAGATGTCCGTTGGCACGCTGCTCGGCGTGGTGATGGGGGTGGGTTTGTATGCGATGTCGTTTACCCTGCCCGTCTTCCTGCAGAGCGATCTGCGGATGACCGCCGAACAAACCGGGATC
>DATEHJ010000131.1:0-2971 GCA_035279645.1 Gemmatimonadaceae bacterium | reverse complement strand
CTCGTGTCGGCGAGGAGGAGGGCTCGGCGCCGGGGGACGTGCGCGCGTACGACGCCCGCACCGGGCGCATTCGGTGGACCTTTCACACGATTCCGCGCCCGGGCGAGTTCGGTTACGACACGTGGCCCGCCGGCGCGTGGCAGACCGTCGGTGGCGCGAACTCGTGGCCGGGCATGGCCGTCGACACGTCGCGCGGCGTCGTGTACGTCCCGACAGGTTCAGCAACTCCTGATTTTTATGGAGGCGATCGGGAAGGCGCGAATCTGTTCGCGAACACGCTCCTCGCGCTCGACGCGAACACGGGAAAGCGGATCTGGCACTTTCAGTCGGTGCACCACGACGTCTGGGATCGCGATCTTCCCGCCGCGCCCAACCTCGTGACCCTAACGAGTGACGGCAAGCCTGTCGACGCGCTCGCTCAGATCACCAAGAGCGGCTTCGTCTTCGTGTTCGATCGCGCGACCGGCAAGCCACTCTTCCCGATCGACGAGCGCGCCGTCCCCAAGTCCGATCTGAGCGGTGAGCACAGCTGGCCGACGCAGCCTTTCGCGCGCAAGCCGAGCCCCTTCGCGCGCCAGGCGATGACCGACAGCGACCTAACGAATCTCTCGGCGGACGCACACGCGGCGGCATTGGAGCGCTTTAATAAAATGCGCACCGGCTCGTTGTTCACGCCGCCGAGTAGGGAAGGAACGATTGTCTTACCGGGATTCGATGGCGGCGGCGAGTGGGGGGGCGCGGCCGTCGACGCGAAGACCGGGATCCTCTACGTCAACGCGAGCGACGTCCCCTGGATCGCGGCGATGCGCGAGGTCGCGAAGGCTCCCGCGGCGACGCGCCGGCCGCGAACGGGGACGGCAGTGTACACGGCCGCGTGCGCGAGTTGTCACGGCAAAGATCGACGCGGCATCGGCCGTGCCCCGTCGCTCCTCGGCCTGAGCGATCGGATGTCCCCGGAACAGCTCCAACGCGTGATCGAGCTCGGGCGCGGCTTCATGCCTTCGTTCGCCAACCTCCCTGACGACGAAAAGCGCGCGGTGATGGAGTACCTGCTCGGCGTGCACCATGTGGCGCTCGTGCCAGCCCAGTTTCACCCGGCGAAGGCAAAGTCGCCTTACGAGTTCGAGGGCTACGAGCGCTGGAGAGACTCCGCGGGCTACCCGGCGATCAAGCCGCCCTGGGGGACGTTGACCGCCATCGATCTGAATACCGGCGAGTACCGCTGGCGCATTCCGCTGGGCGAACACCCGGAGCTCGAGAACCACGGGCCCACTGGTGCAGAGCAATACGGCGGCCCGATCGTGACTGCGGGCGGTTTGGTATTCATCGCCGCGACGCAGGACGCGAAGTTCCGCGCCTTCGATAAGTCGACGGGCAAGCTGCTCTGGGAAACGACGCTCCCCGCCGCGGGCTACGCGACGCCAAGCACGTTTGCCGTGCGAGGCAAGCAGTACGTGGTGATCGCCGCCGGCGGCGGAAAACTCGGTACTCCGTCCGGTGACGCGTACGTTGCGTACGCGTTACCGTGACTCGCTTGGAGAGTTGTGGGGACGCGAATGGCGCGAATGTGAGGCGAGTCCAACCCGCTGCATTCAAGCTGCAATTCCGCGTGCTCGTCGGAGACTGAATGATTGTGGAGAGGAGCGCCGTGGCGTGCAGCGTCGCGCTATGCGTGGCGAACTCCTCGAAGCGGAACGCGTGCACTCGATCGTTGGGGCGTTCTTCACCGTGTACAACTACTTTGGCGGTGGTGGATTGTGCGAGGCCGCTTACAGCGGCGCGCTCGCATACGAGCTCACGCTGCGCGGACACAAGGTCGACCGCGAGGTAATGGCCGCTGTGTACTACAAGGGCAAGCTCGTCGCCCGGCAGCGCCTCGACATGGTGGTCGATGACCGAGTGATTGTCGAATCGAAGGCCACTGAGCGACTCCTCCCGTCCTCCGGTCCCCAACTCATCGGCTATCTACGCGCGACCACATTTGAGGTTGGCGTCCTTCTGCACTTCGGTCCACACCCGAGGTTTTATCGTTTTGTCGACTCGATGAAAAAGATGGATAAGAATCTCGATCGCATTCGCCCCTGATTCGCGCAATTCGCGTCCTAAAACTCTGGGCCGTCCAGAGCGCGACGAGGTTGTCCTCGTCGCCGGCGCTCGCGCCTGCTTGGAGAGCTCTGGGACGCGAATCGCCCGAATCTGAGGCGAATCCAACCGCGGGCATTCACACTGCAATCCCGCGTAATCGACAGAAATTGAATGATGATCGGGACCACTTTGGTGCAGGGCCAAAGTTCTATCGTTTTGTGGCCCTGTGAGTGGCTTCGGTCCCTCGGCATGACAGACCGCTTTCGTTAGACCGAGTATTGCTCTATCGTTCGCGTCAGATGGCACGCGAGCCCATCCCCACCTGGTATTTCGCCGCGGTTGTCGTCAGACATGGCGACCGCTTTTTGCTCGTCCAGGAGCGCAAGCACGATCAGGCGTGGCACCTGCCCGCCGGCCGTGTGGAGCCGGGCGAGACGCTAGCTGACGCCGCGGTGCGCGAGACGCTCGAGGAGTCGGGCGTCAAGATTCGGTTGACGGGCATTCTTCGAATCGAGCACACACCGGATCGTCGTGAGGCGCGAATGCGCGTGGTGTTCCTTGGGGAGCCGCGCGGTCCGACGACGACGAAGCAGAAGCCGGATCGCGAGTCGTTGCGCGCCGAGTGGGTGACGTTGGCCGAGCTGCGGAACTACAAGCTGCGGCGCCGTGGCGTCGAAGACGTGATCCGCTACGTGATGAATGGCGGCGCCAGCTTTCCGCTCGGCCTACTCCAGGAAGAGGGAATGCCCTACCCGCGCGGAGCCGGAGATCGGACGCCTCGGGAGTCGCTCGGCGCATTGGGCCGTATCCGGAGATCGCTCCGGACCGCGCTCACTGGCGAGCCCAAGCGCTGATTAGCACTTACTCAACGGGCGAGCAGGGCATG
>DATEHJ010000130.1:0-2407 GCA_035279645.1 Gemmatimonadaceae bacterium | reverse complement strand
TGGCTCGAGGTCCTGCGCCAGGTGCGCGAGGAACCCGACTCTCCCGAGATCATCATCATCACCGGAAACGGCACGATCGAGACCGCGATCACGGCGATGAAGCTCGGCGCGTATGACTACATGTCCAAGCCGTACCGAATGGCGGAGATCGATGTGCTCGTCAGGCGCGCATGGGAAAAGCGCCAGCTCGCCAAGGAGAATCAGTACCTCCATGCGAGGCTGTCGCGCATCGACGCGGCGCCGGAGATCATCACGCAATACGCGCCGATGCGCGCTGTGTTATCGATGGTGGAACGCGCGGCGCCCAGCGATACCCCCATCCTCATCGTCGGTGAATCCGGCACGGGCAAGGAGCTCGTCGCGCGCGCCGTTCATCGGCTCTCGCGCCGCGTCGGCCCGCTGGTCGATCTCAACTGCGCGACGCTCGCCGAGAACATGCTGGAGACGGAGCTGTTCGGACACGAGCGCGGCGCCTTCAGCGGCGCCACCGCGAGAAAGTCAGGACTCATCGAGATTGCCGCGAACGGCACGCTGTTCTTCGACGAGATCAGCGCGCTCACCGGTAAGATGCAGGCAAAGCTGTTGCGTGCGCTGGAGCAGGGAAGCTTCTTCCGTGTCGGCGGGACGCAGAAGGTCGAAGTGAACGTCCGCCTCGTCACCGCGACCAATCGCGATCTGGAAGCGGCGGTGCGCGACAACCAGTTCCGAGACGACCTGCTCTATCGCGTCAACACGATCACGATCGCGCTCCCACCGTTGCGACAACGCGCTGTCGACATTCCGTTGCTCGCCGAATACTTCTTGTCTCGATTTGGCGCGACCGATGCATCCTCGCTTGCGCCGGATGCACTCGCGCTATTGCAGGAGTATCAGTGGCCGGGGAACATTCGCGAGTTGCGCAACGTAATCGAGCGCGCGGTGTTGTTGGCGCGTGGGCGTGTGATTCGCGCGCAGGATCTGCCGCTCAACCTTGCTGCCTCACCGGGCTCGCCGGCGTCGATGGTCGGCGGGCAGCTGACGCTCGAGGAGTTGGAGCGTCGCCACATCGAGTCGGTATTGCTGCAGACGAAATGGCATCAGGGCAAAGCGGCCGACGTCCTCGGAATCTCGTCAAAGACGCTCTATCGCAAGATTCGCGAGTTCGGGTTCCGGAGGCCGAAGAGGCATTAGTGCGTTGAGCGCAGCGCGTTGAGCGTGTAGCGTGTTGTGGAATCGCGCGGTAAGCTTCGCTTACCGCGCTTCCTTTTTCCACGCGCCACGCATCACGCGCCACGCATCACGCCCGCATGCGCATTCTCGTAATCGAAGACGATCCGACCGTCGGGCAGTACGTCAAGCGTGGACTCGAGGAACAACGATATGCGGTGGACCTCGTCGCCGATGGAGACGAGGGGGAGCGGCGAGCGAGCTCGGAGGCGTACGACCTCGTCATCCTCGACATGCGACTGCCGAAGAAGCCTGGTCTCGAAGTGTTGAATAGCCTCAGAGCGAAGGGCTTCGAGAAGCCGGTGCTCGTGCTCACGGCGCAGGACGCGGTCGACGCGAAGGTCGCGACATTGCGCGCGGGGGCAGACGACTACGTCACGAAGCCCTTCGCGTTCGAGGAGCTGCTCGCGCGCGTCGAAGCGCTGTCGCGTCGCCCCCAAGCGATCGCGTCGCAAAAGCTCAGCGTCGGTGACCTCGAGCTCGATCAAAGCACGCGCGAAGTGCGACGGAGCGGCGAGCTGATCGAGCTGACGCCGAAGGAGTACACGGTGCTCGAGTATCTGATGCGGCACAGCAGCCGCGTCATGAGCCGGACGCTGATCACCGAATACGCGTGGGGGTACCACTTCGACCCCGGCACGAACATCGTCGATGTCGTGATCAACCACCTCCGCAAAAAGATCGACGCGAAGCACGTACACAAGATGATCACGACGGTCCGCGGCGTCGGCTATATGATCAAAGACAGCTGACGGTGGTGGCAGTCATATGGCATCGACGCGCACTCGCCTAACGATCTCGTACCTGGTCGTGCTCACCGCAATGCTGATTGCGTTCGCGGTGGCGTTGTATGTGGCGCGCGGGGCGGAAGCGGATGAAGGCCTCTTCGAGCAATCGGCCGCCTTGGGCGACGACGTGCTCACGACGATTCGTAACGCGACCTTCAGCGGCAAGCGAATATCTCCGCAGGAACTGGGCGAGCAGCTTGATCGCCACCCGGGTTACTTCGTTGTCCTCGACAGTCTTGGCAGGTTGCTGTACTCCTCGAGCGCTGTGCGCTTACTCGCTGTGGAGGATCAGCAGGAGTTGTACAGCGTGGCCTTCCAGTTGCGCCCGGGCACATCGGCGGCGCGCTTGCCGCTCACTGGCGACTCGCTCATCAAGGGACGGCTGATGCTTGTCGCGCGGCGCGATCCGAACG
>DATEHJ010000129.1:0-9791 GCA_035279645.1 Gemmatimonadaceae bacterium | reverse complement strand
TGGCATCTATTCGCGATCTTTGGCGCCACCATCTTGTCGGTCGTGATCGGGGCGTTCCCGATACTCACTGCGTCGGTGCTCGCGATCGCCGCCGCGGTGTTATCGGGGACGCTGGCTCCCGCGGACGCCTACGCAGGCTTCGCGAATCCGACCATTGTCCTCATCATCATGGCGTTCCTCGTCGCGCGCGCCGTCGTGAAATGCGGTCTCGGCCAGCGAATGGGGTATCGCGCGATCAGTCTCTTCGGGCGCTCGTCGTTAGGCCTGTCGTACAGCATCTTCGCCGTCGATGCGATAATTTCGCCCGCCTTTCCGAGCAACACGGCGCGGTCGGGTGTGCTCTACCCGCTAGTCGTTTCGATGGCTGAGGCGGCGGGGGTGAGTCCGGATCGCGAAGACCGGAAGCGTCTCGGGCGCTTTCTCATGTTCTCCGGGATGGCGAGCCTGACGCTCTCGTCGGCCCTCTGGCTCACCGCCATGGCCGGCAATCCGCTCGGCGCCGAGATCGCGGGGAAGTCCGGTGTGTCGATCAACTTCGGATCGTGGCTCGTCGCCTCGTCGGTGCCGACGATCCTCGCGATGGTGCTCGTGCCCTGGCTGCTGTTCAAGATCATCAAGCCAGAGGTCTCGGCGATGCCTAACGCTCCGGCCGAGGCGCGTAAGTCGCTCGCGGCGTTGGGACCGTTGACGCGGGACCAGAAGGTTGTCGGATTCACGTTCTTGGGCATGGTGATTCTCTGGGGCTTGGGCAGCACGCTGGGGATCGATCCGACCGCTGTGGCCTTTCTCGGCCTGGGCATCATGCTCGCCACGAGTGTGCTGACGCTCGGCGACATCGCCAAGGAGGGGGACGTCCTCGCGACGTTCATCTGGTTCGCGTCACTCTTCACGATGAGCGACCAGCTCAACAAGCTCGGCTTCATGGAGTTCCTGGGCGAGCGCCTCGTTATGCGGCTGGGCGGCCTACCGGTCGCCCTCGCCGCCGTGGCGTTGCTGATAGCGTACGTTCTGCTGCACTACCTGTTCGTGAGCCAGACGGCGCACCTGCTCGCGCTGTTCGGCGTGTTTCTCGGCGTCGGTGTGAAGCTGGGCGTGACGCCGGCGCTGCTCGCCTACCAGCTTCTCTTCGCCACGAACTACTTCGCGGCCATCGCTCCCCAGGCGTCGAGCGCGAACCTGCTCTTCGCCGGGAGCGGCTATCTGTCACAGAACGACCTGTACCGCCTGGGCGCCATCCACACCGGAATCTGTCTGTTGCTCTACCTGGTCGTGGGGACGCCCTGGCTCATGCTCATCACTCGATGAGTCGGCTGTCACTTTAGGAGTTGCTTATGTCGAGATCTCTGATCGATTCGAGACGCACGTTGACGCTGGCGCTGATGCTCGGTATCGCGAGCGCGCCGACACGCGCGGTTGCCCAGCAGGGCGGTGGAGATGGCAATCATAACGGACTGCCGACGGTGGTCGTTCTCGCGACCGGCGGTACGATCGCCGGAGCCGCCGCGAGCGACGTCCAGGCCGGCTATTCGAGCGGCCAGGTCGGCGTCGAGCAATTGCTCAACGCGGTGCCGCAGGCCAAGAAGCTGGCGCATCTTCGCGGCGAACAGATCTCGAACATCGGTTCCCAGGACATGAATGACGAGGTCTGGCTCAAGCTCGCCAATCGCGTGAACGAGCTGCTGGCGATGCCGGACGTCTCGGGCGTGGTGATCACGCACGGCACGGACACGATCGAGGAGACCGCGTACTTCCTGAATCTCGTCGTGAAGTCGCCAAAGCCCGTGGTACTGACCGCCTCGATGCGGCCATCGACCGCGCTGTCGGCGGACGGTCCGCTGAACTTCTACAACGCCGTCGCCGTGGCCGCGGACAAGAACGCCGCTGGTCGGGGGGTGCTTGTCGTCGTGAATGATTGGATTCACGGCGCCTCGTCGCTCACCAAGACGAGCACGACGGCCGTGCAGACGTTCCTGTCGCCGCTGTCAGGGTTGATCGGCACGGTTGCCTACGGCAAGCCCGAGTGGTATCGCGGTCCGGTCGGCAAGAACACGACGAGCTCGATATTCGGCGTCGACAAGTCGACGATTCTGCCGCGTGTCGACATCATCATGGCGACGGAGAACATGGACGGCGCGCTGATCAATGCCGCGGCCGCCGCGGGTGCCAAGGGGATCATAATCGCCGGCGTCGGCAACGGTAACATGACCAAGACCGCGCTTCAGGCGCTCGAGGCACAGGCAAAGAAGGGGATCGTGTGCATTCGCTCGACGCGCGTGACGACGGGTGAAGTCGGCCGCAACGTCGAGGTCAACGACGACAGCCTGCACTTCGTCGCGTCCTTAGGTCTCAATCCGCAGAAGTCGCGCGTGCTGCTGCGCCTGGCGCTGCTCAAGACAACCGACCCGATGACGATCCAGCGCTACTTCGACGAGTACTGACGGACGTGCGGTGTCGCCGGGCGCTCATCGTCGCCGTCGCTTCCATCTGCCTAACAAACGGCGCGCCGGCGCTCGGCCAGCACACCGACCGCGCTCGGCGTGACTCCATTCAGGATTCAGTGTTAGCGACGGCGCTCACCGCCGGGGAAGCGGACTACGAGCCGCTTCGTCGGTCGCTCCTCGTTCGCCCTGAATGGGACCTGGGATTCATGACCCTGCACGCCGGCGCCGGCCTCCTGTTCGACGTCGCCGCTTACTCGCAGGATTCAGCGAGCAAGGAGCAGTTTCCCAATCTCAACCCCGCATTCAAGCTCCGCGACGCGCGCGTGCTCCTCGGCGGTCGCTTCAAAACGAAGCGCCCGTTCACGTGGCAAGCGGGCGTGATGTACGACGCGGTCACGCACAAATGGCTCGTCAGGCAGACCGGCCTCATGGTCGCCGTGCCCGAGATTCACAGCTGGTTCTTCCTCGGGCGGGCGAAGGAGGGGTACAGCCTCAATAAGGTCATGGTCGGCTATGACGGCTGGTCGATGGAGCGTCTGCCGTTCACCGATGCGACGGTGCCGCTCCTCGCCGACGGCATCAAGTGGCTCGGCTACGTGCCGAGCACGCAACTGTTCTGGAACCTGGGCGCGTTCATGGACGCGTTCTCCGAAGGACAGAGTTTCTCGACTTATAACTATCAGTTCGTCGCCCGCGGCGGCTGGGTGCCGTTGGACGACAGCACCGGGACGTTGTTGCATCTGGGGATGAACTTCCGCATCGGCGACGTCAATAAGGACACACTGCAGCTGCGCTCGAAGCCGGAAGCGTTCCCCGCGCCGTACTTCATCGACACCGGCAAGTTCCCCGCGGCCTCGGCGCTCGCGTTCGGACCGGAGGTGTACTATCGACCTGGCCGTCTGCTCATCGGTGGCGAGTACTATTGGCAGAAGGTCAACTCGCCCGAAACGGGCAATCCGTGGTTCCACGGCGGAGAGGCTGTTGTCTCGTGGATCACCACCGGTGAGATCAGATCCTACAACCCCGCCGGGAACTACTTTAGAGAAGTCTCACCGGACAGCACCGTGCTCCAGGGCGGGCCCGGAGCGTGGGCGCCGTTGATCAAGTTCTCATACAGCAACCTGACCAACGGACCGGTGCAGGGCGGAATCTTCTGGCGCGTGACGCCGATGATCAACTGGTACCTCACCGACAATCTCCGCCTCGAGTTCGCGTACGGATACGGTGTGTTGACGCGGTTCGGCCTCAAGGGTGCGACGCAATTCTTTCAATCGCGCATTCAGATGAGGCTGTAACGATGCTGCACTTCTGGTTCGAGCTGATCTCCATATCCATCGTCTTCCTGCTCTTCCTCGGGATGCTCCTCTTTCTCGAGCTCGGGCGGCGGATTGGCCAGCGTCAGATCGCGCTGCGCGGCAAGGATGCACGCGTTGGCGTCGGCATCGTCGACAGCGCCGTGTACGGTCTCCTCGCGCTGCTCATCGGCTTCACCTTCTCCGGGGCCGCCGGTCGCTTCGATCGCCGGCGCGACCTCGTTGCACAGGAGGCCAACGCGGCCAGCACCGCATGGATACGCGTCGACCTCCTCCCGACCGACGCGCAAGCCGCCGTGCGCGACGGATTCCGTCGGTACATGGATGCACTGATTGCGTGGTACTCGGAGTCCTCCGCCAAGAAGGAGTTGACGACCCAACCCGAATACGTGACCGCGGCCCAAGGCGCGGTCTGGTCGAGCGCCGTCGCAGCGTGCCTAACGCCGAGTGGTGAGCGAGCGCGGATGCTGCTCCTTCCTTCGTTCAACGAACTCTTCGACGTCGTGGATACGGAGCGCGCCGCTCGTCGGATGCACCCGCCGCTCGTGATCTGGATGATGCTGGGCATCACCGCATTCGCCGCTGCCTTGTTCGTCGGTTACGGGATCTCGAACAGCCCAAAGCGGAACTGGGTCTACATCATTGGCTTTTCGGCAAGCGTCTCGATAGCGACGTACGTCATCCTCGAGCTCGAATTCCCGCGACTCGGCTTCGCTCGGGTGCGGAACGAGGCGCTCGTCGAACTCCGGGCGCAGATGAAGTGAAATAGCGCGCACAACGGCGGCTTGTTCGTCGAAAGTCGCATAACGCTTCCGCTGACCGGCGAGAGATACTCCGAAGGAAGCTTTTTCGGAGTCTCTAGATGAGTCACTCACGCCAGATCGCAATCACAGCCGTTGGTGTCGTGGCCGCGGTCGCCGTCCTCGTCACGCTGTTGACAGCAAGGACGCGCACGCGCCCCGTGGCGCCAAAGGCGGCGAGCCACACCGAGGTCTCGCGCGGGGAAGTCACCGACACGGTGACCGAGCGCGACCCGGCAGCGCTGGCCGAGCTCGAGAGCATGGGCGCGCACCTACGCTCGCTGAAGGCCTTCCAGCTCAAGGCAGACGTCGTCACCGAAGACGTCCGCATGGATGGTCAGAAAGTTCAAATCTTGCGCACCGTCGATCTCGTCGCGAGGCGGCCGAACCGGCTGTTCGCCGACATAAGAAATGATCGACAGCGCCGACTGTTCTTCTACGACGGCACGAACTTCACACTCTACGCGCCGCGGTCGACCTACTACGCAACCGTGCCCGCGCCCGGCAGCATCGAGCAGCTCGCCGACATGCTCGAGGACAAGTACGACATCGAGCTCCCGCTCGTCGATCTGTTTCGCTGGGGAACGCCCGAAGCCGACATGAACGACATCACATCGGCGGTCGACCTCGGCCCAAGCGCGATCAATGGCGTGACGTGCGAGCAATACGGCTACAGGCAAGAGGGGATCGATTGGCAGTTATGGGTGCAGCGCGGAGATCAGCCGCTCCCCTGTCGGATCGTTATCACAACGCTCACCGACGATGCAAGGCCGCAGCACACGGCAACGTACTCGTGGAACCTGGCGCCGTCCTATGACGACGAAACGTTCGTATTCCGGACGCCGGCCAATGCCAAGCGGATTCCGATCGTCGAGGTGCCGGTCGTCTCGTCGTCAACCAACGCCGCAGGAAAGTAGGAGGAGATGATTATGAAAAGACTCATCACGGTACTTCTCCTCGCGTGTGTGGCGATTGCTAGCCTGAGCAGCCTTGCCGATGCTCAACGTGGCGGTCGTGGGGGTGGCGGTCGTGGCGGTGGCGGTCGCGGGGGCGGCGGTATGCGCGGCGGCGGCGGCGGGGGGGGCTATCGTGGCGGCGGCATGTCGCGCAGCAGCGCGCGATCGAGCGTGACGTCGCGTCCAGCGTCGCGCCCAAGCGGCGGCAATTACTCACGGCCAGCGACGCAGCCGTCCAGGCCCACGGCGAGCCGGCCGAGCGTTAATGCGCCCGCGAACCGACCGAACGTTGGCGGTGGTGCCGTCGCCAATCGCCCGGCAGGCGGCGCGAACATCGGCAATCGGCCAGCAGCAGGTGGGGGCAACGTCGCGAACCGCCCGGCCGGCGGAGATCGCACGAACATAGGCAGCGGCGATCGCACGAACATCAACAACCGCCCGATCAACGTCAACGACAACGACGTCAACTTCAACGGCGGAGATTGGGACGGCAATTACGGTTGCTGTGGTGGGTGGGGAGCAGCGGCCGCTGGGTTCACGGCGGGCGCAATAACGGCCGCAGCTATCGGCTCGACGATGTACGCGCTGCCCCCCGGTTGTCCGCCTTATGTATACGGCGGCATCACGTACAATCACTGCGGCGGCGTGTGGTATCAGCCTGAGTTCGAGGGTACTGAGACGACGTACGTGGTGGTCAACGCCCCACCTGGCGCTCCAGCCGAGTCGAGCGCGCCGCCGCCGCCCTGACGCCTAACGCGGGAAGCGGGAAGCGGGAAGCGGGAAACGGGAGGCGGGATGCGGGATGCGAGAAAGCGTCCAGCATCCCGCATCTAGCACTAGCCCCAAGTTCGCGCGAAGATTCCGGGCCGCAGAGCTCGGGAATCACGGAAGAGGATTGGCCACCCCCTAGCCCTTCCCCCTATCCCCTAGCCCCTCCTTCAATGTCCGCCCTGCTTGCAGAGCTGTTCGGCACCACGATTCTCATAATCCTCGGCGACGGCGTCGTCGCCAACGTCATCCTCCAACGCAGCAAAGGCTACGACTCCGGCTGGATCGTGATCACCTCCGGCTGGGCGCTGGCCGTGACCATCGCCGTCTACTGCGTCAACAGTGTCAGCGGCGCGCACCTCAATCCCGCCGTGACCATCGCCCTCGCGGCGACCGGCACCTTCCCGTGGGCGCGCGTCCCCGGCTACATCGCGGCGCAGATCGCGGGCGGGTTCCTCGGCGGCGTGATCGTGTGGCTGACGTATTTGCCGCACTGGGCGGCGACGCCTAACGCGGAGACGAAGCTGGCGGTGTTCTCGACGATCCCGGCGATCCGCAAGTATGGTGCGAATCTCCTCGCCGAGATCATCGGCGGGTTCATGCTCATCTTCGCTCTGCTCGCCGTCATTTCGCCCGGGAACTTCGTGCCCGGCTCGGAGCTCGCGAGAGGATTCGGGCCCGTGCTCGTCGGTGTGATCGTCGCCGCGATCGGGCTATCGTTAGGTGGGCCGACTGGCTACGCGATCAATCCGGCGCGCGATCTCGGACCGCGCATCGCCCACGCCGTGCTGCCGATCGCGGGGAAGGGAGGCTCCGATTGGGCGTACGCGTGGATTCCGATCATCGGGCCGATCATCGGTGGAGTGCTGGGCGCGATCCTCTATCACCTTCTGTGGAAGTCATGAAACACATCCTCGCCCTCGACCAAGGGACGACGAGCTCCCGTGCGATTGTCTTCGACCAGGCCGGCTCGATCGTCGCCGTCGCGCAGAAAGAGTTTCCGCAGATCTTTCCAAAGCCAGGCTGGGTGGAGCACAACCCGCGCGAGATCTGGTCGTCGCAGGCGGGCGTCGCCGCCGAAGCGCTTACTAAGGCGAAGGTCGCGCCGCGCGATGTCGCCGCGATCGGCATCACGAATCAGCGCGAAACGACAATCGTCTGGGACCGCGCGACCGGAGAGCCGATCTACAATGCGATCGTCTGGCAGGATCGGCGCACCGCGTCGATCTGCGACAAGCTCCGTGCGCGCAAGCTCGACCGCGCCATCCGACGCAAGACGGGGCTCATCGTCGACGCATACTTCTCCGGGACGAAAGTCCAGTGGATTTTAGAGAATGTGAAAGGGGCGAAGAAGCGAGCGAAGGCGGGGGAGTTGGCCTTCGGGACGGTGGATTCGTGGCTCGTGTGGAATCTCACCGCCGGCCGGGTGCACGTCACCGATCCGTCTAATGCATCGCGGACGATGTTGTTCGACATCTCCAAGGGCGATTGGGACGACGAGCTCCTGAAGATCTTCGGCGTGCCGCGCTCGATGCTTCCGACGGTGCAGTCGTCGAGTGAAGTGTACGGCCAGACATCGATCCTCGGCGACTCGATACCGATCGCCGGCATCGCCGGTGACCAGCAAGCAGCGCTCTTCGGACAGGTGTGCACGAAGCCGGGGATGGCGAAGAACACATACGGCACGGGCTGTTTCATGCTCATGAACACGGGCACGAAACGAATTGCATCGAAGAACAACTTGCTCACGACGGTGGCGTGGCGGATCGGCGATCGCACCGAGTATGCGCTCGAGGGAAGCATCTTCATCGCTGGCGCGGTGGTGCAGTGGTTGCGCGACGGGATGCAGTTCTTCCGCTCGTCGCCCGAGGTCGAGGCGCTCGCCGCGAGTGTGCCGGACACTGGCGGCGTATATCTCGTCCCCGCCTTTGCCGGCCTCGGCGCGCCGCACTGGGATCAGTACGCCCGTGGGACAATTGTCGGCCTGACGAGAGGCACGACCAAGGCGCACATCGCCCGCGCCGCACTCGAGGGTATCGCCCTCCAGGTAATGGACGTACTCACGGCGATGGAGAAGGACGCGAAGATCCACCTCAAGCAGCTGCGCGTCGACGGCGGCGCGAGTGCCAACAATCTCCTGATGGAGCTGCAGGCGAACTTGTTAGGCGCGGTAGTTGTCCGACCCAAGGTGTTGGAGACGACCGCGTTAGGTGCTGCCTACTTGGCGGGGCTAGCGGTCGGTTTCTGGAAGTCGCAAGCCGATATCGAGCGCCAGTGGCAGGTCGACCGGAAGTTCGAGCCGGCGATGAAGGCGCCGGCGCGCAAGGCGATCGCGGAGGGGTGGGAGAAAGCGTTGAGTCGGGCGCGAGCGTGGGAGGAAGCCTAGCGATCCGGTGAACAGCTGAGCTGCCGCGCCTGGGTCCAAGGTCGCATGGTTGACGTGTGGGCTCGCTCCAAGATTTGGGCTCTCCTGCGATGGACTTGACCCATGAACCGAGTGCCGAGAACGCTCGTAGCGGCGGTTGTCTGCGTCATCGCGCTCGTCGCTCCGCGCCAGCGCGCTGCCGCGCAGCTCGACACGACGCATACCTGGCGCTTCAACTTCACGCCATACCTGTGGCTCGCCGAGCTCAATGGCACTGTCGGCATCGGGCCGGTCACGTCGAGCGTCTCGCTCTCGGCGGGCGATATTCTGGATAATCTAAAGTTCGGCGCGATGGCGTCGGCCGAGGCACGTTATGGAACGTGGGTCACGGGAGCGGATGGGATCTACGCCCTGATCGGCGCAAGTCGCGCCTTGGCATTTCGCGGCGACACGGGCTCGCTCTCGTTCAATCAGAGCCAGACGATGATTCAGCCGATGGGCGGCTACACGTTCGGCGACAGCGCTTGGGCGGTCGATATCCTCGGCAGCCTGCGTGTGTGGAAGTTGAGTGCCGCGCTCGACGTAGACACGAACGTGCGCCCATCGAATCGTCATTCGGCGGCACGCACGTGGGTAGACGCGACGCCGGGTTTTCGCGTCCGCTGGACGCCGATGGAGGACGTTCGCTTCGTCTTCTACGCCGACGGCGGCCTAGGCGGATCACAGACTACCTGGCAGATCTACAGCTCACTCGGCTACGACGTGTGGAGAGGTGCGTCGCTTGGGCTTGCGTACAGGCTTCTCAACGTAGAGTACGATCGCAACGATTTTCTCTACAACACGACGATGCAGGGTCTCGTGTTCGGACTGGGGTTTCGCTTTCAGTGAGCGGGCGAGGAGCGATCTGAAGAGTCGCTCCCCGCCTTCGCGCACCACATCGACTGAGCCTGCGGGATTTGCGTGCGGAGGGGAAGAAGCATGCGGCCCGTGCTGCGGAGCGGGTTCGCGCACGCGACGTGGAGCGCCGGGGCCGCGTGAGGCGCGGGAGCGTGGTCGTCGGCGGCGTGGCGGCGCTCGGCCTCGCGGCACTGCTCGGTTACCGTCACAGTGGACGCTTCACCGATCGGCCACAGCCGCAAGCCGAGCTT
>DATEHJ010000128.1:0-4003 GCA_035279645.1 Gemmatimonadaceae bacterium | reverse complement strand
CGCCCGCGATTGCCTCCGGGTACAAGCTCGACTTCACCGGCCACTATCGAAAGGACGTGAACAAGTCCTGGCAGGTTCTGAGCGTGCGGCACGCGGGAAGCCAGCGCGGCTATCGCGAAGGCGAGACGGCCGAGTCGGACTATTCGAATACGTTCGTGGCCGTTCCCGCGGACGTCCCATTCCGCCCACCGATCACGACACGGAAGCCCCGCGCCGGCGCGCAACCAGCCGTCGTGGTTGGCCCTTCGGGCGACGAGATCTACACCGACAAGTACGGCCGTGTGAAGGTGCAGTTCTTCTGGGACCGTGAAGGGAAGAAGGACGACAAGACGTCTTGCTGGATGCGCGTCGCGACGCCGTCCGCCGGCAAGCAGTGGGGATTCGTCCACATCCCCCGCGTGGGCCAGGAAGTCGTCGTCGACTTTTACGAAGGCGATCCCGACCGACCCTTTATTGTAGGGAACTTGTGGAACGCGGAGCAGATGCCGCCCTATGCCCTACCCGCGAACAAGACGCAATCCGGTTGGAAGACGCGCAGCTCGACGCAGGGCTCGGCCGACAACTTCAACGAGCTGCGCTTCGAGGACAAGAAGGGATCGGAGCACATCTTCGTTCACGCCGAGAAAGATCTCAACACCGTCGTGAAGAATGACGAGACTCGAGATGTGGGTCACGATCGCACGACAACGATCAAGAACAACGAAACGAAGACCGTCACCGACGGCGACGAGACGATCACGATCCAGAAGGGTAAGCAGGATGTCACCATCCATGGCGACCGGAAGGTCATTATCGATACTGGCGACGACAAGCTGCAGGTGTCGGCGGGCAAACGGGACGTGCTGATCTCGCAGGGCGACGACGTGCTGGCGATGTCGCTAGGCAACCGGAAGGTGACGCTGACGGTCGGAAATGACGAGTTGCACCTTTCGGTGGGCAACATCACCACGAAAGCGGACTTGGGAAAAGTCTCGACCGAGGCGCTGCAAGGCATCGAGTTCAAGGTCGGCCAGAGCAGCATCACGGTCGATCAGATGGGTGTCACCATCAAAGGCATGATGGTGAAGATCGAAGGGCAGATCCAAACGGAAGTGAAGGGCATGATGACACAGGTGAATGCCGACGCGATGTTGATGGCGAAAGGCGCCATCACGATGATCAACTGATCGCGCGAGGGTTGCGAAAATGACGGTACCTGGGACTACCACCGGCACGCCGAGCGCATACACGGGACAACCACCGCGGCGCTCGGTGCTGGACATCGCCATCGCGGCGGAACTCGGGGACGAAGCGCTCCAACTTCTCCGCTCCGACGACGTGCGCGGTGGTCCACGCGAGTTCCTTACGATTCTTTCGAAGCGAAACATGTTTCCCGAGGCGGTTCGCTTTCTCGCTTTCTCGTTGCCAAAACGGGAATGTGTGTGGTGGGCGTGGGTGTGCGCGCGCAAAGCGTCGGGGGCTGAGCCGCCCCCGCCGGTGAAAGCCGCGCTCGAAGCCACCGAGCGCTGGATCGTTCAACCCACCGACGAACACCGACGGGCGGCAATGGACGCTGCACAAGCAGCGGAGGTCGGGACGCCCGCGGGCTGCGCCGCGCTGGCGGCCTTCTTCACCGGCGGAAGTCTGGGGCCACCGAACGTGCCGCCGGTGCCACCCGGCGAGTTCATGACCGCGAAGGCCGTCACAGGCAGCGTCATGCTCTCGGCAGTGGTAAACGATCCGCAGCATGCGTCGGACAAGTTTCGTGAGTTTCTCGCGCTCGGGCTCGAAGTTGCCGAGCGCATCACACTCTGGCCCGCGGCTGCCTAACGGCGGAGGTTTCTCATGGGTCTCCCTGCGGCGCGCGTCGGAGACATGCATGTCTGCCCGATGGTCACGCCCGCGGTACCGCCGATTCCACATGTTGGCGGACCGACACTGCCGCCCGGCGGCCTGCCGGTTCTCATCGGCGGTATGCCCGCCTCACGAGTCGGCGACATGTGCGTTTGCGTGGGACCGCCCGACGTCGTGGCGCTCGGCAGCTTCACCGTGTTGATCGGCGGCATGCCCGCCGCGCGTATGGGGGACCTCACCGCCCACGGCGGGACGATCGTGCTTGGATTGCCGACCTGTCTGATTGGCTAGGCCTAGGGGCTAGGGGCTAGGGAATAGGAACCCCAGGCCCTAGCCCCTGCTTCTCTATCGCCAGGGCTCGTCGGCCGATGGGCCGTAGATCGACGGCACTTTTCCGCCCGTCATTCGGACATACACACTGAGCTGCCCTCGGTGATGTATCTGGTCCGAGAGCATGAACCAGCAGAAGTCCATCTTCGGAACGTCGCCGAGGGTCTTTGGCCCAACGAAGAAGCTCACGGTTCCGGCGAAGTCCTCATCTCGGGCTTGCGAGATCGTCGATATTACCATCTCTCTCGTCTTGCGGAAGGTCGACACGACCTCGGGCCACGTTTCCGGCGCCGGCGGAAATCCGCCCTTGATCTCGAACTGGTCCTTGAGCGCCGCGACAATGGCGCCCGCTTCTACGCTGAACGTCCAGGCAAGCCGCCTCGCGCTACTCGATTTCTCGTGAGGCTTGAACTCCGACTGATCAGCGGGGAAGGCGTCGATCACTTTGCTCGTGACCGCGCTCTCTCGCTCGAAGGCTTCGAGAAACTGCTGCTTCGGGCTTGGGATCGGCTTCGTTCCGAAAGGCGGAGTAGAGGTTGCAGTTGGGGCGGTCATGTTGAACGACTCCACGAGAAGTTGGTGAATTGACTTAGAGCGCAAATCCGAACTTGTCCAGACAGCCGTTCCAGCCCTTTTCGTGACGCTCCCTGTCCTCGCTCGACGCGAAGCCTTCCTGCCGTAGGACGACCTCAGTCGCCGCTCCGAGATCACGGAACTCGACGGTGACGATGGTCTCGACGGCGCTGGGTTGGTCCCATTTCCAGGAGTACACCAGGCGCTTGGGCGGATCGATCTGTTTGTAAATGCCGGACACGCGATGCTCGGCACCATCCGGACCGCGCAACACCATGCGATATCGACCGCCGATCTTGAAATCGACCTCCGCGGTCGGCACGGTCATCGGACCCGGCGCGGCCCACTTCTTCAGCTCTTCCGGTTGCGTCCACGCGCGGAAGACCCGGTCGCGCGACGCGCTGAACGTTCGCCGGATTTCGAGGATTTGGATCGCTTCGGTTTGTGTTGCCATGCGGAAGCCTCCTTCGAGTCGGACTCCGTGGTACTCGCCAAGTACGCGGCGAGCTGATCGAACTGAAAGTCCCAGAACCGCCGATATTGCTCGATCCACTCGGCCGCTTCGCGCATCGGCGCGGCGACGAGCGTCGTGCGTCGCACGCGTCCGTCGCGACGAACGTCGGCGAGCCCCGCGCGCTGGAGCACGCGAATGTGCTTCGAGACAGCGGGGAGGGTCATGTCGAAGCGTGCCGCGAGCTCGCTGATCGTTCGCTCTCCAGCGGTGAGCCGTCCGATCAATGCACGCCGCGTGGGATCGGCAAGGGCGTTGAAAGTGCGATCGAGTACTGACGGGTGATTGTAAACCATGTGGTATAGTATCAGCCGAGGTGCGCGACGTGTCAAGCGCCGCTCGCGAGAGCGGTCGCCTTAATAGGGTCGAGTGGACGTGACAAAAGTCCTTGCCACGCTCCACGCCCAAGCACACAATGGAGCGAACGCATCTTCGCTCGATGCCGCGGCTTGTGGGACGCGCAACGCAACGAAATCATATGGTCGAACAGCTCCGCGACAGCATCGGCGAGTACGACATCGGGCCCCTGGGGTCGATCGACGATGAATCGGTCGTCGAGTTGAACGACGTCGAGTCGGCGACCGAATTTCTTCGCGGATTCGCTGACGATCGCGACCAGATGACGCGGCTGCGCCGCTTGCTCGAGTCAGATGAGCCTGGGCTCGGCTATTGGAGCGATGATCAGATCGTCGCTGCAATCGCGGTGCGATTGGTCGACGGACGGCTCTCGGTTGGAGAGCTCACCGAGATGCCCCT
>DATEHJ010000127.1:0-7679 GCA_035279645.1 Gemmatimonadaceae bacterium | reverse complement strand
ACTGCACTGCAAGGCGGAGCGTGCGGAGTGCGGCGCGGAGCGTATCCAGCGTCGCGGGCTCGTCGGCGAGCACGCTTACGTAGACTCGCCGTGCGGCGGCGACATCCCACCCCGCGACAAGCGCCGGTTGCCGTCGCATTCCCACAGCGCCGCCCGTCAGGCGTCCTGTCTCGACCCGTACGAGCCGGCCCCCCACGTTATCGATGTGCCCCACGAGACTATCCGTCGTCACGCAGTCCGCGTAAACACACGGGCCTGAGGGTGGAAGCGTCGCCGGCCAGTGGGCTGTGACCTCGCCGCGGTCCCACTTCGCAAGGGAGTCGATATGGATGGTGATGAGCCCTAGCAGGATGCCGTCGCTCTCCCGGCGCCATGTCGCGGGCCGGTCGCGCGGGCGGACGAACTCCGGCGGTAGGCATAGGGCGGCGGCCGAGGCGGCACTCCACCCGGCGTGCCACCCGGTCGCGCACTCAGGTCGCGAGGCGATAGCGGCGCTTTGTGCGCAGGAGGCGGCGAGGAGCGCCGCCAGCGCGATGCGTGAAGCAATCATTTTCTAACTCGGTTCTGCGGTCTCGTCGGATCCGTCGCAGTTGATCAGCCACGGGATCCCGAAGCGATCCACCACCATGCCAAAGCGCGCCGCCCAAAACGTCTTCTCGAGCGGCATCACGATCCGACCGTCCTTCGCCAACTCATTGAAAACGTGCTCCGCCTCGGACGTGTCCTTCATCTGAAGCGAGAGCGAGAATCCCTTCGGCTCCTCGTAGCGCTCCGGCGCGACGTCGCCAGCCATCAGATGCTGATCGCCGATGGTCAGACTGACGTGCATGACTTTGTCCTGCCAGTCAGCCGGGACTTGGTCAGCCAAGGGCGTCCCGAGATACCTGAAGATCGGGCCAACGCGACCGCCGAGCGTTGCTTCGTAGCACTTGAGTGCCTCTTCGCACTGTCCGCGAAAGCTCAGATACGTGGTCATTTGCATCGTTGTCTCTCCTGGCGACAGCACTATTCGTTAGGCAGCGCCGCTCGATTACCTCGTTGACTCATCCGAGCCCGTTGTAGAAGCTCGGTCGGCCGCGCACATGGAGCGCGCCGTGCGCGATGAGCTCGACCGCGACAAACCCCACGCCGGCGATGGCCCAGGTGAGGCCGAGTGTGCCCGGCCGCGCGAGGAGTGCACGCGCCGTCAAGCGCACGCCGAGCCCGAGGACGATCCCTCCGGCAAACCAGACGACCACTCGTGCGATACCTTGAACGATTCGATCGTCTGGCAAGCGAGGTCGCAGGAAGTTTAGAAACATCACATCGACCCAATGGCCGCCGAACGCGGGCCAGAGCATCAACAAACTGAGCACGGGCCAACGGCGGATCCCGCCGAACCAGAGCGCCACGACTCCAGCGGCCAATAGCGCGATGCCGACCGTTCACGTCAGCGTGACACGAAGCGATTCTCGGTAGGGCTGCCACTCGGCCATGGGCGACCTCAGGTCGACTCGATCCGTGAAAGATGTAACAGTTGGCGATGCGGTTGAGGAGGGTTATCGCCGATGAGTTGCCGGCTGCTGAGTTATCAGACCGACGACGACGGCGCCATTCGCCCGCGCCACGTCCATCACGCCGAGAACCTTGGAATAATCGAGCGCCTGATCCGCCTTCACGTACACCATGTGGTTCAGCGGATCCGAGGCAAGCAGGGTCCGAATCCTCGGTCCCAACGCCGCCGAGTCGATTGCCTGCTTATTGACGTAATAGCGTCCGGCCGCGTCGATCCCGAGAACGACGTCCGTTGAATCGTTAGGGTGGTCATGCACGCTGACGGCGCGAGGCGGTTGGGCGCGGAACCCGTCGAGTAGAGTGGGGGCGACAACCATGAAGATGACGAGCAGGACGAGCATCACGTCTACCATCGGAGTGACGTTCGGTGCCGACTGAACCGATGAACGCATGAGGGCTCCGGGTGCGAGGATGCCTCATGATGCGAAGAATCGGATTAAGTGCGAGCCACGTGCTCGTTACGAGACGATGAACTCTGTATGTCAGTTCCCTGAACGCGACATCTATAGCTCAGCGTACGCTCGCGTCGTCGACGTGTGCGATCACGTCGATGGAGAAGAGAGGCCCGTTCGCGCCGACCAAGAGTCGTCCCGCGACAGGACCGCAATGCCTCCATCTCACCCACGACGGCGAGTCCAGACGCGAGACACAGAGCCTCGAGGCGTGCGACGTGAGCCCAAGCCATGGTCTCACGTCTGGGATCACGCGACTCCGCGTCTCGATACTGGACTCGCCGAGCCCGGGTGAGATTCGCGCCAGCCGTGCAGAAGAAGAAGGTTCTCACGCCTCACATCGCGAGTCTCAGTCTGACTGGTACAAAGCACCATCTTTGTCCGGAGCGGAACAGGCTTGACATATATATTCGCTTGACACGAGTATTACCCTCATGATCAAGCGCGATCTCGGAGAGCTCGAGCTCTTCTCGCTCCTGGCGATCCAACACCTTGGAGGCGAGGCGCTGGGGCTCGCGATTCGCGACGAGATTCAGCGACGCACCGGCCGGCGCGTGTCGGTCGGCTCTGGATACGCCACACTCGGGCGCCTCGCCGACAAAGGTCTCGTTCGCTTCACGATGCTCCCGCCCGAGCCGCGACAGGGCGGCCGGTCGCGGCGCTGCGCGCAACTCACCCCCGCCGGCGCGCGCATGATTCGGGAATCAGTATCGTCGCTGCGCAAGATGCTCGGGAACCTCGCGGCGGACACCGGGGCATGAGCGACTCCGCCAAAGTTCCACGATGGGCAGACACGCTCCTCCGGCTTGCCGCGCCTCCCGAAGACGCTGACGCTCTGCTCGAGGAGCTGAACGACGAGCTCGCGCGCGAGATCTCGCGTCGGGGCGAGCGCGCGGCGCGTTCCTGGTTCGCGCGCGAGGTCCTGCGATCGCTCGCTCCGATCTTCATGCGCCGAGTCATGGTCGCCACTCACCAGCCGCGCCGTAGAGGCATCATGCGCAGTCGATTCGAGGCAGTTCGCTCCGACCTGTCATACGCGATGCGCCAGCTTCGCCGCGCCCCCGGGTTCACGATCACCGTGTTGCTTGCGTTCGCGCTTGGCATCGGCGCGAACGCGACCATGTTCGGCATCGTCGACGAGCTGTTGTTCCGGCCGCCGGCACACGTGCGCGCCCCTAACGAGTTGGTGACGCTGGCCGCGGGCACGGCGGAGCAGGGGTTCGATCAACGCACGCTGAACTATCCGGTGTTCGCGGCGATCCGTGCCCACGGCGCTGGTTTCACACAGATCGCGGCGGTTGCGGCCGTGAGCGTGCCGTTCGGCCGCGGCGACCACGCGGCGAATCTCGATGGACTGCTCGTGAGCGCGAGCTACTTTCCGCTTCTTGGCGTCGCGGCGGAGCGCGGGCGGTTCTTTCGCGAAGACGAGGACGTTGCGCCGATCGGCGTACCGGTGGCGGTGATCAGTTACGCATTCTGGCAGCGGCAATTCTCCGGCAGCACGAGCGCACTCGGCGCGACGGTCCAGTTGGGAGATCGGCAGTTCACCGTGATCGGCATCGCGCCGCGCGATTTCACCGGACTCGGATATGCGGCGCCCGATGTCTGGCTGCCGATCTCGTCAGGCGGCGCCATGCAGTTTCTCGGCAAACAATGGACGACGCAATCGGTCGTCACGTGGCTGCGCATCTACGCCCGCATGAAGCCCGGCGTCCCACTGGCTGCCGCCGCCGCCGACGCGATGCGCGCGGCACGCGAGGCTGCGCCTAACACGTTCTTCACGCAGAGCGGATGGAGCTTTCAAGCGCGGCCGATCATGACCGCGCGCGGCGAGGAGCAAGGCGCGAGCACGACGATCGCCACGTTGCTCGGCGCGATGTCCCTGCTCGTGCTGCTGATCGCGTGCGCGAATGTCGCGAACCTGCTGCTCGCGCGCGGAATTCGCCGCCGCCGAGAGATGGCACTGCGTCTCGCGCTCGGGGTGACGCGCCGACGTCTTGTCGAGCAGTTGTTGACGGAGAGCGTCCTCCTCGCGGCACTCGGTGGCGTAGCGGCGATCGTGGTCGCGCACTGGGGCGGCGCGCTCGCGCGACATCTGCTGCTCGGCGATCTTGCGCTCACGGGCAGCGTGCTCGATCCGCGCGTAGTGGCCTTCACCGCGTTCGTGGCGCTCTTGGTCGGAGTATTCACGGGACTCATTCCCGCGCTGCAGGCGAGCCGCGCGGAAGTCTTCTCGTCAATCTCCGCGAGCGGCGGCCGCGCCGGCGCGCGCCGGTCGCGCGCGCAGAGCGCGTTGCTCGCGGTGCAGGCGGCGTTGAGCCTCGTGCTCCTCGTGGGAGCAGGACTGTTTGGCCGCAGCCTGCTCGCGGTCAACGCGCAGCGCATGGGCGTCGACGCCGATCGGGTCTTCATCGGCTCGATGAACCTTCGTGCCATCGGCCGGCGCGCTTCCGAGGCAGACGCCGTGTTCATACGCGCCCTGGAGCAGGTTGCGGGCGCGCCCGGCATCGCGTCCGCCGCGATCGCCGCGACGATTCCCTTCGGCCCCTCATATGGCACCGAGGTCGGCGTCATCGGGCGGGACTCGGTGCACCACTACACAACGATGTACAACGTCGTCACGCCTAACTATTTCCGCACACTCGGCACATCACTGCTAGGAGGCCGCGACTTCTCCGACGTCGACCGCGAGAGCGCGCCACGCGTCGTCGTCGTCAGCGAAATGCTCGCGACGCGCGCGTGGGGGCATGCGAATGCAGTAGGACGCTGTCTGCGCATCGGCTCCGACAGTCTCCCATGTGCGACGGTGATCGGCGTTGTCGAGAATGTGCGCCGTCAGAGCATCTTCGAGGATTCGACGAACTCCGTGTACCTCCCGCTCGCGCAGGCGCGCGGCTGGCTCAGCCAGCGGTACATCGTTGCGCGCGCCGCGGGTGATCCGGCGGCCGTGGCCGAAAGGGTGCGCCACGCGATGCAGACCGCGGCCCCGGAGCTTCCATTCGCCGACGTCCATCTGATGAAGGATCAGCGAATCGTGCGGCACGAGACGCTGCCCTTCCGCCTGGGCGCGGCGATGCTCGGCGTGTTCGGTGCGCTCGCGCTGCTGCTCGCCGCGGTGGGTGTCTACGGCGTGATCTCGTATGACGTTGGTCAGCGCACACGCGAGATCGGCGTCCGCATGGCGCTGGGTGCGCGCGCCGCGGACGTCGCGTCGCTCGTTATGCGCGACGGGCTGAGTGTCGTGGCGATCGGCGGCGTCATCGGAACGGGTGTCGCGCTCGCGGGGGGTCGCGTCCTACGGCCGCTGCTGTACGCGACGTCGCCGAGTGATCCGATCGTGCTGGGAGGCGTCGCGCTTCTGTTGCTCGTCGTTGCGACGCTGGCGTGTCTTCTGCCGGCGCGCCGCGCGATGCGCGTCGACATCAACATCGCCATTCGCGAAGAGTAGCGGAACCGGCTCAGGGAAAACCAACCAACCCGCCGCTCACCGACTTGAGCTGCGCGTCGAGCTTCTGCTTCTCGGCGTCGAGCTGCGCACGCGCGTCGGCGACACGTTTGTCGGCGCTTGCGCGGAGCTCGGCGATGCGCGCCTTGACCGGTGCGGACTTCTCGTCGACGAGACTGTCGACGCGCGCGCGTACCTTCGCCTCGGCCGTGGCCACCTGCGCACCGATGACGCTGCGCATCTGATCGGCGACGACGCGATCCAGGTTCGAGCTAACCGCGAGCTTCGGGGCCTTGAGCGTGCCCGTCACGTCGGCATTCATCTGCAGCGCGGAAACGCCGGTGAGCACGCGCGCGACCAGCGACTCGATCGTGTTCAACTTCTTTGAGGCGCTGTCGGCGACCCAGGCCAGCTTGTTCGACGCGAGCGTCCACTTCGCCGCGAGCTGGTCGCCGTCGAGCGTAAGCGAAACCGTGCTCGCGCCTCGCCCCGGATCGGCGCGGTAGGGAAGTCCGGGAATGGGAAAGCCGGGGAGCTCGACGCCCGCTGCCTGGAGGTTGAGCACATCGCGCGGCTTCGTGGTGCGATGATCGAGCATCCCCGTTAGGCGGAGCGAGTCCACGCCGGTGCCCGTCGCGGCGCGACGCAGCGCGAACGTCGTCGGCTGACCCACCAGGGCCGGCTCGGTCGTGGCGTTGGTGACCGCGGCGACGTAGTTCCCGCGCGCTGGTCCGTCGCTGATCGTGACGCTGAGGTCCGCGCGACGAAGCAGAAATCGCGGATACGACGCAGGCTTCACGAAGTGTACCGTCGTTCCTGCGGCGCGAAGCCGCTTCGGTCCTTCGGATTCCTTCGGCAGCAGGCCGGGCGGCATGTAGTGCTGCGCGAGCTGCGTCCAGTATAGCGTTTCCTGCACTTTGTCGATTGTGACTTTACCGAAGAGCGCCGAGCCGATGTCCGGCGCGTCGAACGACGGAAGCTTGATCAACTTTCGCGCGAACGCGTAGTCAGCCTTCCGAGCGTCCTCCAGCGAGCGCAGCGCACCCTGCATACTGTCGACGAGAGCGCGCGAACCGTTGGAAAAAGCCTCGACTCGCTTTCGCGCCGAGTCCACCTGCGTCGCGACGCGCCGAATGTCGCTTACGGCCGTGCGCGCGCCGGCGATGCCGAGTGTGCGCACGTTCGTCCCCTGAAGCCGAGTGAGCAGTGCTCGCGAGGAGTCGAGCGTCTCCTGCAATTTCAGATTCGCGTATCCCTTCTCGACGCTGGTACGCGCCGAGTCAGTTCGCGACGCGAGCGCGAGAGCGGCCTTGACCGACCCGAGCTGGGTTGGGTCGAGCACGATCGACTTGATCGTGTCGATCGGTGTGAACGACAGGATTGGGACGTCGAACTGCTTCGCCCATTGCTGCATGGCGCGGAGCGCCGACGGCGCGAAGCCGCCCGCCGCCACGGGGCGCGCGGGAGTGGCACGCGCGGTCCCCGTGCGGACGTCGCCGATCGTTAGGCGGCTGACGACGAGCTTCTTCTCCGCCAGCGGCGCCGGCTCCAGCTCGACGAAGAGCCGCTTCACCTCGACCAGGTTCTTATGCGCGTCGAAGGGGTCGGCGATCGCGATTCCCGAAATTTCGATCGCCGTCTGCGTCAGATGGATCTTGAGGTCGGCGACGTCGACCTCGGCGCCTAACGCTTTGGTGCCCGCCTCTTCCATCGTGCTGCGCACGATGCGCTCGGCGAAGAGGAGCCAGACGGCCGCGACGAGCGCGAGGCCGAGCGCGAGCGGAATGATCCCGCGCCAGCGAAAGAGGGCCGCGCGCGTGCGCATGGCGTCGCCGTGAGGCGGCTGGCCGCCGCCGGCCGCCGGCGGACCATAGGACGGCGACGCGTCGCCGCTACGGACGGAACCAGCGGTAGACATTGTAGACTTGTGAAGCGGAGAGAACCTTGTAGAAGTGCGACTGCCGCACCCGCTCGCCAACCGAGGCGCGATAGCGCACGACCGCCCAACGTGACCCGAGCCAGATTGGGACGAACAGCAGCAGCCAGACAACGAAGCTGCCAAGGACAATCGTATTGTCGAAGCTCGTGAGCGCGAGGACGGGCGTGTTGTCCCACGTCGTCCAGAGTGGTCGCAGTGCCGTCGCGTCGATCAACAGCCAGTGCCCGACCCAATTGAACAATGGGTCCAGCATGAATCCCACCGGCACGAACACGCCCCAGGCCAACAT
>DATEHJ010000126.1:0-2088 GCA_035279645.1 Gemmatimonadaceae bacterium | reverse complement strand
GTACATGGTAGCCCCGACGGTCCGTGAGGCACTCCGCGTTTCCATTGCCCTGACGCTGCTCGCCCTCTTCGTCTTCGGTTTTGTGAAGGGACGGTTCACGGGCGCGCGTCCGGTGCGAAGCGCACTGCAGACAGTCGTGATCGGCGGTTTGGCCGCCGCCGCGGCGTTCGGTATTGCGCGGGCGATCAGTTAATAAGCGCTCAACAGCTTCGCTGATTCCTCGAGCGGTCGTAGGCTCTGTCAGGCAATTCCCTGCATTCGTGAGTGTCCTTCACTGACTGATCCCGACCGTGTGTGGCTGCATTTTCGACTCACACGTTCGAGAGGTGCGCATGCGACGCGCGTTTCGCTGCAGTAATTAGATGCGGGACGCCGGATGCGGGGCTTGCGCACGTTGTTTAGCATTTTCCCGCATCCCGCATCCCGCATCCCGCATCCCGCATCCCTACAGCAACCCCAACAGCTCATCGCGATGGCGCAATCGGAGCGCCTTCGCGGCGATCGATCTCCCGATCGTTAGGCCGGCATCGACATCGAAGCGATAGTGCACGCCCGAGAGCACTGTCGAGAACCCTTGTTCCGCGCCCATGGCGAGAAGCGAGTCGTGCTCAGCTGGGAAGAGTCCGGCGAGCGTCCCCGAACCGGCGCCCCCTGCACAGGCGTGGCCTGATGGATTGGCTGGGTGGTGAGGCTGACCGCGCGGCGTCGTGATGGCGGGATCTACCATCCAGGGACGAATCTCCCAGTACGCGTATTTCCGATCCCAGCAGGCGACGTGCGTGTCCATCATCGCGACGTTGAGCGTGGCGAGCACGAACGCCGCGCGCGCGTCGCTCAGACGATGTTGAGTGATGAGATCCGACGCGATGGCATTCCAATGTCCGGGCGGCTGCTGCGTGTTGTTGCCGTCGAGCCAGTGGTCCACGATCGCCAGCTGTTCCGGCGTGCGCGTATCGGAAATCTGCCGCACTTCGGCGAGCCCGGCGAGAAACGCGGCTGAGCCAAAGGCCGGCGGTGGGGCAGGATGAGTGCGGAATCTCGTAACATCCAAACCGAGCCACGTACGAACCTGGCCGAAGCAAGGAAGGACTGGCTGAGGGTTGGGTGGCACCGCGTCGTCATGCCAGAACTGGCTCGGCGGCAAAGGGGGCGTCGCGGGGCAGTTCGCCGCGGCAGCGCCATCGGTGCCCGCACGCGCATTCACCGTTAGGCCGGCCGCATTGCCGATCGAGTCGCCAAGGGCGACGTCGCGCTCGTGGCCAGCCTGCGGCGCTTCGTCGAGCGCGAGCTGCGTGGCGAGAAGCGTTGCCGTCGTCGCATCCGCGAACAGATTGCCCAGTACGACGGATGATGCCTTGGCAATCGCGGCGCGCGTGGAAGGGCGAGGGAGCGCGCGCAGATCGTTGTCTCCGTCATCGCCGTCGTTACGCACTGTGGCGACGGCCTGGAGCTGCGCCATGCTCACGAGCGCGTACACGCGAGAAGCCAGTGGGCCATTCGTGTTGTGCGACGCGACGAGTGAGCGGGCGATCTCGTTCCATCGGACGCTCGTCGGGGGTGTCGCGGCTTCGGTAGCGCTGCGCGAGGCGTCCACGGGCACACGCGAGGCACGTGGCTCGGCGAGACGATTCTGATCGGCGCAGCCGACGACGAGGAAGCTGGCGAGGAATGTCGCCGCGACACGCGATGAGACGCTGGACATGGCTGTGAGGTGCGGAGGTGGATGGTCCCAGCCCATGCACCATGGCGATCGGGCTGGTGGACGAGACTCTGCCCGCACCAGGTAACCAGCACGTTGTCGGTGCGTCGGCGCGCACTACAAACGCACGCGCCTTCGCGAAGCGGCCACCGCTACACCCTCTTCTTCAGATCGTGACTTGTGACGGGTACGACGTCGCCTGCTAGACCGCCGCGTCCGTGTCGACGCCGTCGTGCACGGCTCGCAAGCGCTCGATGACCAACGCCGCGAGGGACAGCGACGAGAATCGGTCGAGCGGCTCTTCGCGTGACCGCCACATCCAATCCGCCTCGGACGTCGCTTCCGCGACGAACACCGTCTCGCTGACCGGTTTCGCGGTGAGGGCAAGA
>DATEHJ010000125.1:0-2104 GCA_035279645.1 Gemmatimonadaceae bacterium | reverse complement strand
GCGAGCACCGGGATGAACGCGCCAACCGCGGTCGCGATGCCTGTCACCCAGCCTTCGCGCAACGGCGACATATGCGGCTCGCCGATCCCGAGCTCCTCCTGCACTTGCTCCTCGAGCATCCGCTGCGGATTCGCCATCACTTCCGTCGCGAGCGCATGCGCATTCTCGGCGCTCATGCCCTTGGTCTCGTAGATGAGCGCGAGCTCGTCCCGCTCGACCTCGGGCATCAACGCAACTTCGTCGCGCTCCATCGCGATTTCGTTCGCGTAGACCTCCTGCTCGCTCTTTGCCGCCAGATAGCCACTCGACCCCATCGATAGCGCGTCCGCGATCAGCCCCGCTACGCCGGCAACCACGACCGTGTGATGCGCCTGGGCTGCCGTCGCCCCGATGACGCCCGCTACCAGTCCGAAGTTCGCTGTTAGCCCGTCGTTGAAACCATACACGACATTGCGAAGAAACCCCCCAGATTCGATGCGATGCCAAGGCTCTCCCTTCTTTCCTGAGATTTCGTTCAGTGTCGTTGCATGCGCAGCGGATTCGCGGGCGAGCGTCAACGCCTCGCCATGCCCGGCGACGCCGCGCGCCGTCGTTCGATGCATGTCGAGGTAGCCTTTGACCTCGCGTCCCTCCTCGGCGAGCAGCATCGGGAGGAGAAATCCCGGTCCGAGCAGGCGCCCGAACATGGCGAGGAGACGCGTTCGTGCACTGGGGCGAAACTGCCTAACGGGATGGCCGTGCTCGCCGAGGAGCTTGGCCCAGATCTCGACGTGCCGGTCCTCGACCTCCGCCAAACGGCGATAGAGATCCTTTTTCTTGGGATCTGGTTCGGCATCCGAAAGCAGCCGATAGAGGTACGCGGCGTCTGCCTCGTCCTGCCAATGGTGCTCGAACGCGTGCAGATCCGGTGCGGCGGATGGTTGCCGCGCGGTGTGAGGAGTCGTAGGCGGAGCGCTCATGGACGTGAGGGAACAGACTACAAAAAGCTAATCCCCCTTGGGGAAACCCTGGCGACCCTGGCGAGTGTCTGACCTGTTGACGCAGCCCAAAAACTCGTACTCGAGGCCGTATGCGACTCCACTCTCACGTGACCGCAGCACTCATACTATCGGTTCCCGGTCTGGCCGTGCCGGCCGCGGCGCAGAACGCGCGGATCTACTCAGTCCCGCGCGCGGAAGCGCAGCGCGGTGGCGATGACCAGTCTCGCGCCGCTCTCGGAATTAGTGTTGCTGGTTCGACGAGCTCCCGCGACACGCTCGGCCTCCTGGTCTCGTCGGTGACGGCGAAGGGCCCGGCCGATCGAGCGGGCATAGAGGAAGGAGATCGCATTGCCTCGATCAACGGCGTGAGCCTCCGTGTCTCGCCGGACGATGCCGGTGATTCCGAGGTTAGCAGCACGATGAGCCGCCGGCTTACGCGTGAGCTCAGCAAGCTGCGTCCCGGAGACGATGTCGACCTCCGCAATTACACCGGCGGCCGCACGCGCACCGTCCGCGTGAGAACGGCCGACTCCGACTCGATATACGGACGTCGTCGTTTGTCGCGCACCGACCTCGAGGAACGCGCGGCACTTGGCTTTGGCGTCGGATCTACTGGTAGCCGGCGCGACAGTCTGGGCGTGCTCGTTATGTTCGTCGACGACTCGGGACCGGCGGGTCGTGCGGGCGTCGAAGAAGGCAACCGTATTGCCGAGATCAACGGCATCGATCTGCGCACCGCACGTGAAAACTCCGATGACGAATTCATGGGCAGCGCAAAGGTTCGTCGGCTGCAGCGTGAAATCGGTCGCATTCGTCCCGGCGACGATGTGGACCTTCGCGTATATGCGAACGGCCGTTACCATGACCTCAAGCTACGAGCAGCGCGGGCCTCGGAGCTTTCACATCGCCACGCGTTCATGTTCGGCGGCGACGGGATGGGCATGAACATGTTTCCGGGCTTCGACGGAGCGCTCATCGGCGGACAGGTACGTGACGCCATCGAGCGCGCCATGCAGGGTACGGGTCGCGCCCTCGAAGGACTCGGTCGTGGCCTCAATCGGTCGCGCGTTTGGCAGGACCGACAGGATGACGATCAGCCACCCCGCGTCGAGCCGATCGAGCCA
>DATEHJ010000124.1:0-7784 GCA_035279645.1 Gemmatimonadaceae bacterium | reverse complement strand
TAGTGACTAGTGACTAGTGACTAGTGACTAGTGTAGGAACGTCGAAGGGTGGCGGAAGCTCTATGCTCTCGCCACCCATCAACGCTTCGTTCCGCATTATCTAGCCACTAGCGACTAGCCACTAGCAGCTAGCTATTGCTTCCTCAGCCTCCTCGACATCTCCTCCAGGATGCTCCGCTCGTCGCTCGTTAGGCTGTCGAGCCCTTCCGCGGAGATCTTGTCGAGCACGCGATTCACGTCCTCGGCCTTGAGGTCGCGCGGGGCCAGCTTGCGCGCCGGCGTCACCGCGGCCGGACGCTTCGCCGCGATCGCCTTGCTCTTCGCGACGATCTCGTCCACTTCCTCGATGCGCTCGCGCGACCGGGGCAGAGCGCGCGGAATCGCGCGCGGTGGATCTTCGGCATCCGGTACCTGGGAGATCCGCTGACGCAGCTGCTCGATGCTCACACTCGGCGGCGTCCGCATGTACAACCACGCAACGATGAATCCACCGAGATGTGCGAAATATGCGACGTTGGTTCCGCTGCCTCCCGCCAAACTAAACAATCCCATCGCGAGGTTGAAGCCGACGAGCAGCAGCACGAGCGTGAGCACGCGCATCGGCAGCACGAAGAACAGGAAGACCTCCTGCTTCGGCCACTGCAGCGCGTACGCGCCCATCACGCCGAAGATCGCGCCGGAGGCGCCGAGCAGCAGGGCGCCGCTGTCACGGAAGAACAGCGTGTAGCAGATCAGTGCGCCGAGGCCGCTCAGGAAATAGAAGAAGAGAAACTTCTTCGGGCCCCAGAGGTGCTCGAGTCGCGGACCGAACAGGAACAGTGCGTACATGTTCCAGAACAGGTGCCAGAACTCGCCGTGGACGAACATGTACGTGACGACCGTCCACCACCGCGTCGGCGCCGTCGCGAAGTTGAAGCCGAGCGCGTCCTGCATGACGTCCGCACGAACGATCGTCATCTGCAGGAACAGGATCACGACATTGATCGCGATCAACGCCTGCACAGCGGAGGTCATCCGCGGATAGTCTTGTTCGTTCGTCGCCGGGTAAGTCATGGTCCCGCCGTCGCCGGCTCAGCCGGCCCTAAATGCTCAGCTCTCGCGAGCTATTCGGCGCGCTCTCGCTCGGCGCCGGTGAATGCGAAAATTAACCCTAAAACACGAACCTGCGACGTGAGTTCCGTCACGCGGGGGTGGGCGAGGTGCAGGAGGCTAACCCACGCCGCGCGTTCGGTCGTCACCTCATTCCCGTCGGCGGGGGCAGTTTTAGCGCAAAGCGCACGTCGTTGTGCAGCGCCGCCGCCCGCTCGAGCAACGTCATCCAGCGTCGATCGCGATCGACGGGCACTCCCGGCGGAGGATGAATCACGATTTGCGTCGCACCGCTAACCCCTCGTGCCTGCTCGACGATCCGTAAGAGTTGAGCGTCACTCGTCTGCTCGCTCGAACACAGTACGAGTGCATGCTGCATTCCGGATTCTGCCGCGGCGCGAATCGTTTGCATTCCGCGCTCCGTGGTGGCCTCGAGCATGTTTCCCTCGAGCGTCACCTGCGTGAGTCCGACGAACTTCTTGAGTGCTGGAATCGCTTCGGGTCGCTGGCCATCGGTGTCCAGCATGACCGGAAGATCGACCGGCGGTTTGGCGAACGCGGCGCAGAGATAGTCGACGTTCGATAGCGGATCGCGTCCGGAGATCGAGATCGAGTGATACGCTGATCGGCTCGTGCTCCGGCGGAGCTCGTTCGCGAGTGCGTCCGCGGTGTACATCGTCGCCGTTTCGGCTTCGGCGGCGAAGCGCACGAAAATCTGGCGGCGGCCCGACCACACTCCCTGGGCCTGCAGCCCCGCTGGCACGCCAGCGAGAGCAGCGGTCGGTCCGGCGACGTGCGCCATCGAGTCTATCCTCCCGTTCCACGCGCATCGAGCGCGACGCGCACGATGCGTTCACAGAGTTCCGGGAACGTGATTCCCGCAGCCGCCGCGGCCTGCGGAATCAGACTCGTTTGCGTCATCCCCGGCAGCGTATTCGCCTCGAGACAGTAAAACTTGCTCCCCTTTCCCTTCTCAACACTCATTCGAAAATCGATGCGCGCATAACCACGCAGCTTGAGTGCACGAAACGCGCGCCGCGCCAACTCCTGCACATTGGATGTCTGCGTCGCCGTAATCTTCGCCGGAAATTCCTCGACGGCCATCCCCGCCTGGTATTTGCACTCGTAGTCGTAAATCTCGTGCTTCGGGATGATTTCGCCAACCGGGAGTGCCTCGTCGCCCAGAATACCGACCGTTAGCTCCCTGCCGGCGATAAAACTCTCGATCATGACTTCGTCGTCGAACTGAAACGCTTCGCCGATCGCCGCCGCGAGATCCTTCGCTTTTTTTACGACACTTAGGCCAACCGTGGACCCCTGCTTCGATGGCTTGACGACCACCGGAAGACCCAGTGCCTTGAGCGTCTTCGCACGAAAACGCTTGCCGTCATTGTCCTTCTCATTCGCCGATTCGGGCGACGCCATCACCCATTCGGCCGTGAGCACCTTGTTTCGCACGAAGAGGTGCTTCGAGAGATCCTTATCCATGGCGAGCGCGCTCGCGAGGTGCCCGCTTCCGGTGTACGGGACACCGGCCAGGTCCAGCATCGCCTGAATCGTCCCGTCTTCCCCGGCACCGCCGTGCAGGCCGAGGAAAACGATGTCCGCCTCGCGAAGCGACGGCAGCACACGCTGCATCTGCGGCAGCGTGTCGCGAGCCATGCGCTGCAGCTCCGATTGCGACGGAGGCGTCGGTTGCACGACGCGTCGTGCGAGTAGCGCGCGCTCGTCGTCGCGACTCAGCGTGCCGCGCGCCGTATCGATGGCAATGACTTCATGACCTTTGGTGCGCAGCGCTTCGGTGACACGCAGCCCCGACGCGAGTGACACATCGCGCTCGGCGGAGGTGCCGCCCATAAGTACAGAGATCTTCAAGTGAGGGGCTAGGGGCTAGGGGAGTTGGGGCTAGGGAGCGGCTCGAGGTTAGCGGACTCTGGCCCCTAACCCCTATCCCCTATCCCCTCGCCATCAAGTAGCTCAGCATGTCCGACCGCGTCACGATCCCCAGCACGGTGCCGTTCGACCTAACAAGTACCGCCGGGTTCGATTTCGAGAGCAATTTCGCGATCGCGTCCACGGGTTGTTGTGCGTCGACCATCGGGAATGGCGGGTCCATCACGGCGCTCACTGTCGTGTCGAGCACCTTTGTATCGTCGAGACTCTTCGCTGAAAGCGACCAGTCACTCACCGACCCGACGCAATTGGTGCCGTCCATGATCGGAAGCTGAGAGACGTCGTGCAGTGACATGAGCCGCAATGCTTGACGCACTGTCGTCCCGGGAGCAACGCTCACCACCGGCGCACCGGTCGGTGGCTTCGAGCTCAATACGCTCCCCAGGGTCGTGCGATCGGCGTCAAGGAGCTGATTCTCTCGCATCCATTCGTCGTTGTAGAGCTTCGAGAGATATCGCTCACCCGTGTCGGGCAAAATCGTCACGATGCACGCATCGGGATTGTCGACGCGGCGCGCGACGTGGAGCGCCACGTGGACGATCAAGCCCGAGGACCCGCCGACGAAGAGACCTTCCTCTCTCGTCAGGCGCCGCGCCATCGCAAACGACTCTTTGTCCGTGACGGTCATGAAGTCATCGATGACCGACATGTCGAGCGTGCCCGGAATCTTGTCCTGTCCGATTCCCTCCACCTTGTACGGCACCCCTTCCGGCTTGCTTTCTCCCTTCGTCCGCCACATCTCGGCGAGGATCGAACCCACCGGATCGCCGGAGATGATCTGAACCTTCGGGTTGCGCTCCTTGAGATAGTGCCCGACGCCGGTGATCGTGCCGCCCGTGCCGGCGGCGCAGACGAAATGCGTGATGCGGCCTTCGGTCTGCTCCCAGATCTCCGGACCCGTCGTCGCGTAGTGTGCGTCGGAGTTGGCGTCGTTGTAGAACTGGTTTGCGAGGATCGCGTTAGGCGTCTCATGCGCGATTCGCTTCGCCATCATCACATAGTTGTCGGGATGGTCGGGGGGCACTGCGGTTGGCGTCACGATCACTTCCGCGCCGAACGCCTTGAGCAGTCGCACTTTTTCCTGCGACATCTTGTCGGGCATCGTGAAGATGCACCGATAGCCCTTGAACGCCGCGGCGATCGCGAGGCCGATGCCGGTATTCCCACTGGTGCCTTCGACGATCGTTCCGCCGGGCTTGAGTTGCCCCTCTTTCTCCGCGCGCTCGATGATCGGCATCCCGATGCGGTCCTTCACCGAGCCGCCGGGATTGAAGAACTCGGCCTTCGCGTACACGGGAGTGCGCACGCCGCGTGCGACGCGATGGAGCCGGATCATCGGCGTCCACCCGATCGTCTCGAGGACCGAGTCGTAGGGCTTGAGATTCCGCGTAGTCATCCGATTCTATTCCCCTAGCCCCTATCCCCTAGCCCCTTTTTGCAAGACCGTGTCACCCGGTAGCGGTGGTGCGCCAGGAAATCTGAAATACACAGGAAAGAGAATTGTGACCGGTTGCGGTTCTCCTTTCGTCTTCGCCGGCACGAACTGCAACTCTTGCGACCCACGAATCGCCGCCGAATCGAACGATGCATAGCCGCTCGACTCGACGACCTGTGTGGAATCTGGCCGCACGTGCCCGTCGCGATCGATGTACAGCCGCAGCGTGACGTTCCCTTGCACTTTCTTCGCGTAGAGCGACGGCGGATAGTGAAAGGGCAGCTCCTTGTTGAGCATCTTTGGAGCTTCGTCCGGATGCGCCGGTCCAGTCTCGAAGCTCTTCATGAGCTTCTGCGACTGCTCCTTGTCGACGCACGCCGTCGCACCCAGCCACGCGATGAGGAAAAACGTCACACGCATGGAAGGAAATGTAAGAGCCCCATCTCAGGAACGCTTTGCATCGCGCGTCAGCTCGGCCAGGAGCGAGAGTGCCTGGAGTGGAGTGATGGAGTCCGTGTCGATCGCCGCAAGGCGGTCGATGAGCGGGTTGGGCGCGTGCGCAAACAGACCAAGCTGATCCTGCCGCGCCTCGGTCTTGTCGCTGCCGTTTGCTCGCTTGCCTTTCGCTAACTGCTCGCCTTCGAGGAGTTTGAGCACGTGCCGCGCGCGCTCGAGAACGCCCGTAGGCAGTCCCGCTAAACGACCGACCTCGATGCCATACGAACGATCAGCTCCGCCGGGCTGTAGGCGATGGAGAAACAAGACGTCGTCGTTCACCTCGCGCACGGCCACGTTGAAATTTCGGACCGCTTCGAGGTCCTCCGCCAACTGCGTCAGCTCATGATAATGCGTCGCGAATATCGTCTTGCATCCGGTTCGATCGTGCAGGTGCTCGCTCACGGCCCAAGCGATCGATACGCCGTCATAGGTCGAGGTCCCGCGGCCGATCTCGTCGAGCAGCACGAGGCTCCGCGCCGTCGCCGAGTGGAGGATCGCGCTCGTCTCCGACATTTCGACCATGAACGTCGATTGGCCGCGCACGAGGTTGTCGCTTGCGCCGACGCGCGTGAACACCCGGTCGGTGAGACCGACGCGTACCGCGTCGGCTGGCACGAAGCTCCCCATCTGCGCCATCAACACGATCAGACCGACCTGGCGGAGGATCGTCGATTTGCCGGCCATGTTCGGTCCGGTGAGGATGATCAGGCGCGCATCCTCGGTGAGCCGAACGTCGTTAGGTATGAACTTGTCGCGCGGCATCATCCGTTCGACGACCGGATGCCGTCCCGCGCCGATGTCGAGCGTGAACTCGTCGGTGACGTCGGGACGCACGTAGCCTTCGCGTGCCGCGACCTCGGCGAGTGTGGCGACGACGTCGAGCAACGCGATCGCGCGCGCCGTGCTTTGCAGCGCGGCAATCCGCGCACCGATCCTGGCGCGCAGCGCCTCGAACAGCTCCCGCTCGCGCGTCTCGATTCGTTCGCCAGACGTCAGAATCGTCTCCTCGTACTCTTTCAGCGCTGGAGTGACGAATCGCTCGCCGTTCGTGATCGTTTGGCGGCGCTGATAGTCCGAGGGCACGAGATGCAGGTTGGCCCTGGTCACCTCGATGTAGTAGCCGAAGACCTTGTTGAAACCGACCTTGAGCGAGGCGATTCCCGTGCGCTCACGCTCAGCCGCCTGGATGTTCGCGATCGCGTCCTTTCCGCCGTCGCGCAGCGTGCGCAGCCGATCGAGCTCGGCGTCGATGCCGGTCGCGATCGTCGGTTCCTCGCCGATCACGAGCGGCGGATGTTCGACGATCGTCTTTGTGATGGCTTCTGCTTCGGCGGTGCAGCCATCCCAGTTCGCGAGCAGGCCATCCAGCAGAAGGATTTGCTTGCCCTGCGCGAGCTGCCGAATGAGTTGTTCCACGCGCGGCAGCCGGGCGAGCGACGTGCCTAACGACCCGAGATCGCGGGGCGACGCGCGGCTGGAGGCGATCTTCGCGCTCAGCCGTTCCACGTCGCGCACGCCGTCGAGCGCGGTGCGGAGTGCCTCACGCGCGAGCGGATCGTCGACGAGGCTCGACACGACGTCCAGCCTCGCGTCGATCGACGCGCGATCCGTGAGCGGCGCGAGCACCCACTGCCGGAGGAGGCGAGCCCCCATTGGTGTCACCGTTCGATCGAGCACGGACAGCAGCGTTCCTTCCGAGCCACCGCCGCGCAGCGATTCGACGAGCTCGAGGTTCCGGCGAGTCATCTCGTCCAACGGCATCAATCCAGCCGCGCGATCGATGGTCGGTCGCGACAGCTGCGGTACGCCGCCCGGTTGCAGCTCGCGGAGATAGCGCAGCAGGGCGCCCGCCGCTCCGACCGCCGGCCTCTCGGCGTCGCCGATGCCGAGACCTTCGAGCGATTGCACGCGGTACTGGCGCGTCAAGTCATCCGTCGCGAGCTCGCTGTCGAACTCCCACGCCTCTCGCTCCGTGATCAACGCCTCCGCACGCGACGGGGGCAGTCTGAGCTCCGAGCCCTGGGGTAATATGATTTCGCGGGGCGCATAACGGGCCAACACGGCGTCGAGCGCCGTACCGTCGGTGACGGAAAGCCTGATCTCTCCCGTCGACACGTCGGCCGCGGCCAAGCCGATGGACTCGGCTGCCGCCCCTTTCGCGCGCCCCACGCTCCACAGGGCGCAGATGAAGTTGTTGCGCGTGCCCTCGAGCAGTTCGTCGGCGAAGGTGACGCCCGGCGTAACGGTTTCGACCACTTCGCGGCGCACGATGCCGCGGGCGAGCTTCGGATCTTCAGTCTGCTCGCAGATCGCGACGCGAAATCCCTGCTGCACGAGACGGCGCACGTACTCCTGCACCGCTTTCGCCGGCACTCCCGCGAGCGGTACGTCGGCGGCTCCGCCGTTGTTGCGCGACGTGAGCGTTAGGCCCAGGACGCGGGACGCGATTTCCGCGTCGTCGTAGAACATCTCGTAGAACTCGCCCATGCGGAAAAACAGAAGCGCGTTCTGGTGGCGCCCCTTGATCTCGCGGTACTGCTGCATCAGCGGCGTCGGCGCCTGGTCTACGCCGCTCACTTTCGCACCGGCGCACTCGCGCTCTCGTTGTCCGTCGTCGTCACGAATCCTTCGATTCCCTTTCCCTTCAGCTCACGCGTGGCCGCGGTTGCCTCGGCGTCGGTAGCGTAGTGGCCGATCCGAACGCGAAAGGGCTTCGCGCTTGTAGCGACGCGCGCCACGATACCGCGGGCGCCCAGCTTGGTCACGAGGCTTTCCGCCGAGTCTTTGGTCGCGTATGCCGCGACCTGAA
>DATEHJ010000123.1:0-8590 GCA_035279645.1 Gemmatimonadaceae bacterium | reverse complement strand
CCAACCAGCTGGTCACCGTCAAACAGAGCGATGCCATGGACGCACCACGCGCAACGCTCAACGCGTCACGCACCACGCTCACGGACGTCACCGCCAGCACGAAGCTCGACTTCAAGCACAACGAGAACGATTTCTCGGATTTCGATCGGGAGCGGCTGATGCCGAAGCTTCTCTCGACTGAGGGGCCGTACCTCGCGGTCGGCGACGTGAATGGCGACGGCCTCGACGACATCTACATCGGCGGCGCGAAGGGGCAACCCGGGAAGCTCCTCATTCAGCAGCGAGATGGAAGCTTCACGAGCACGAACGAAGCAGTGTTTGCGGCCGATTCGCTCTCGGAGGATCTTGGCGCGGTGTTCTTCGACGCCAATGGCGATGGCCGCCCCGACCTCTACGTCGTGAGCGGCGGCAACGAGTACACCGAGGGTTCGCCGGCGCTGCAGGACCGGCTCTATCTCAACGATGGCCACGGCAAGTTCCACAAGGCGGAGGGCTACCTCCCGCCGGAGACGGCGAGTGGCTCACGCGTCGTCGCTGCCGACTACGACGGCGACGGGCCTATCGATCTCTTCGTGGGCGGACGAGTCGTGCCGTGGAGTTATGGATCCGATCCGCGCAGCATGCTGTTGCATAACGACGGTACGGGCCATTTCACCGACGTCACCGAGAAGCTCGCCCCCGAGCTTCAGCATGTCGGCATGGTCACCGACGCTCTCTGGCGCGACATCGATGGCGACGGACGCCTCGATCTCATCGTCGTCGGCGAGTGGATGCCGATCACGGTCTTTCATAACGAGGGCGGTGGACGACTGAAGAAGATGAAGGTGCCCGGCCTCGAGAACAGTGAAGGCTGGTGGAACCGCATCATCGCCGGCGATTTCAATGGCGATGGTCGTATCGACTTTGTCGTCGGGAATCTCGGTCTCAACAGCCGCCTTCAGGCGACGCCGCAACAGCCCGTGACGATGTACGTGAAGGATTTCGACGGCGACGGCGCCGCGGAGCAGATCCTCTCGCTGTACAATCAGGGGGTGAGCTACCCGCTCGCGCAGCGCAACGATCTCCTCAAGGTGCTGCCGTCGCTCGCCTCGCGATTTCCGACGTTCAAGGACTACGCGAAGAAAACAGTCACGGACATCTTCACGCCACAGGAGCTCGAGGGAGCGGTGCTCAAGAAGGCGAGCACCTTCGCGACGACGCTCGTCCTCAACAATGGCGACGGGTCGTTCAAGCTGGTGCCGCTACCTAACGAGGCACAGCTTGCGCCGGTGTACGGCATCCTCGCCGCGGATCTGGACCACGACGGTCACACCGACCTGTTGCTCGCCGGCAACTTCGATGGGTTCCAGGCGGTGATCGGTCGCATGGCCGCCAGCTACGGGCTGATGTTGCGGGGCGACGGCAAGGGCCACTTCACCCCGGTCCACCCGTCGCAGAGCGGCTTCTTCGTCCCCGGACAGTCGCGCGACATCGCCCGCGTTCGCACCGCGCACGGAGATCTGTACGTGGTAGCGCGCAACAACGACCGCCCGCTGCTCTTCCGCGCCACCCCCGCCGGTGCCCGGGCGGTCGCGTTAACGTCTACGCGTCACTGAGGACGCTTCGTCCTCTTCGTCTTGATGACGATCACACCGTTGGCGCCCCGACTGCCATACATCGTAAGATCGGCGGGATCCTTGAGCACCTTGATCGACTCGATGTCGTACGGGCTGATTCCACTCAAGCTCCCATTCGGCCCAGGCTCGATTGCCACGCCGTCGAGGACGTACAGCGGCTGTGTGTTGCCCATGGCGGCACTCTGACCACGAATCTGAACCAGGATGCCGCCGTCGGGCGCTTGGCTCACCACGACGCCCGAGATCCGGCCCTGCAGGACCTTCTCGATCGGCTCGTTCGCGGCGGGATGGATATCCTGCGAGGTAACGGTGCTACCGCCTTGCGGCGCCGGAGAAGGGGAGGTCGAAGCCGGCTTGCCGCCGCTGCTTCCGCAGCCCACGATGAACGCGCAGAGAACCGCGACACACAGGACGCGGTGTGAAGAGGACGACGCCATGAGATTTCCTCCAAAGATGCCAAACGCGATTGCAGCGAGCGCGGCCTCTAAGTGACGACGTTGAGCGTCAGCGCGCAAGTTCTACTTCGAAAGTTGCCGATTGTCACGATTGCGTTGACAGGGTTGCTGGGCCTTGGCTGCACATCGAAGCCGAAGACCCCGCCGCTGTTCGAGCTGCTCTCGCCAGCTGCCACGGGTGTGAACTTCGTGAATCGTCTGCCCGAAGATGATTCGGCATTCAACATCCTCACATACCTCTACTACTACGACGGCGGCGGCGTGGCTGTTGGCGACGTGAATAACGACGGCCTGCCCGATCTCTATTTCACGTCGAGCCGAGGATCGAACCATCTGTACTTGAACAAGGGCAACTACCGTTTCGAGGACATCACCGAGCGCGCGGGGGTCGCCGACTCCGTGGGGTGGAAGACGGGTGTCACAATGGCCGACGTGAACGGTGATGGCTACGTCGACATTTACGTCTCGGGAGTCGACTACCTGGGCATGCACGGCCGGAACGTGCTCTACATCAACAATGGCGACGGCACTTTCACCGATCGCACGAAAGAGTACGGTCTCGATCACGCCGGCTACTCCACTCAGGCGCTCTTCTTCGACTATGATGGCGATGGCGCGCTGGACATGTTCCTGCTCAACCACTCGACCCACAGCGAGCGCGCGATGGGGCGGGGCACCGGATCGCTAGGCAGCGTCGGGAATCCGCGCGGGAGCGATCGCCTGTTCCGGAATGTCGGCGGCCACTTCGTCGACGTGAGTGAAAAAGCGGGGGTGGCCGACCACGCCGGCGCGTTCGGGCTCGGCGTCGTCGCGAGCGACTTCAATCTCGATGGCTGTCCCGATCTGTACGTCGCGAACGATTTTCAGGAGAACGACTACCTCTACATCAACAATTGCGACGGCACCTTCACCGAGTCGGTTGCGAAGGCGACGGGACACACGAGCCGCTTCTCGATGGGCGTCGACGCCGCGGACTTCGACAACGATGGTCGCCCCGACCTCGTCGTCACCGACATGCTCCCCGATCGTGAGGATATTCTCAAGTCATCGGCCAGTACGGAGAATTCTAATCTCTTTGAGGTGAGGCTCCGGGCCGGCTATCACGCGCAATATGAGCGCAACACGCTCCAGCTCAACCGCGGAGCGGGACGCTTCAGCGACATCGGGTTCCTCGCCGGCGTTGCCGCCACCGACTGGAGCTGGTCGCCGCTCTTCGCCGATCTCGACAACGACGGCTACAAGGATCTGTTCATCACCACCGGCGTCTACCGTCGGCCTAACGATCTGGATTACATCGCATATGTCAGCAACGACGCGATTCAGGCGTCGCTCGCGCGAGGAGTCACGAAAGAGAATCTGAGCCTCATCCAGAAGATGCCGTCCGTTCCAGAGCCGAACTACGCCTTCCGCAACAACGGCGATCTGACCTTCACGAACGTGTCGGACGCGTGGGGGGTGGCACAGCCGAGCTTCTCCAACGGCGCGGTGTACGTGGACCTCAACAATACCGGCGCGCTGGATCTCGTCGTCAACAAGATCAACGCGACGGCGTCGATCTATCGCAATCGCGTGCGCGAGATGAATCCCGCGCGGTCGCACTACCTCGGTGTCGCGTTGCGCGGCGCGCGCGGGAATACCGGCGGCATCGGTGCGAAGGTGATGATCACCGCCGGCGGAAAGAGGCAGATGCTCGAGGCAATGCCGACCCGCGGCTTCGAGTCGTCCGTCGACCCTCGCCTCCATTTCGGCCTTGGGACAACGACGCGCGTCGATTCGCTGACAGTCGTGTGGCCTGATCGCCGTTTTCAAGTGCTCACGAACGTCACCGCCGATCGCTTCATCACTCTCTCGCAGAGCGACGCCTCGAAGCCCGATTGTCATCCCGAGGAGCGTAGCGACGAGGGATCTGCACCTGCCGGCTCAAAGCAGATTCCTCGCTGCGCTCGGAATGACCGGAGCGTGCCTAACGAACCAGCCGCGCCGCGCTTTGCCGACATAACAGCCAAGACGCGCATCGACTTCAAGCACGAAGAGAACGACTTCGCCGACTACAATCGTGAGCCCCTCATGCCACGACTGCTCTCGACCGAAGGGCCGGCGCTGGCGGTCGGCGACGTGAACGGCGATGGCCTCGACGACATCTACGTCGGCGGCGCGAAATGGCAAGCGGGACGCCTCTACCTCCAGCAGAAGGACGGCACCTTCCGCGAGAGCAAGCAACCCGCTTTTCAGGCCGACAGCCTGCAGGAGGATGTGGACGCGGTCTTCTTCGACGCGAACGGCGACGGCCATCCCGATCTCTACGTCGTGAGCGGCGGCAACGAGTTCTGGGGCGAGGACGACGCGTTGCAAGACCGCCTCTACATCAACGACGGAAAGGGGAACTTCCACCGGGACATGAACGCCTTGCCGCGATTCGCCGAGAGCGGGTCGTGCGTCGTGCCTGGCGACTTCAATCACGACGGCCATATCGACTTGTTCGTCGGCCGGCGCGCGGTGGCGCGGAGCTACGGCCTAACGCCGCGCAGCTATCTCCTCCAAAACGACGGACACGGACACTTCACCGACGTCACGCACGAGAAAGGCGCGCCGCTCGCCGACGTCGGCATGGTGACGTCGGCCGCCTGGGTCGACAGTGACAGTGTTCTCGTCGTCGTCGGCGATTGGATGCCGGTGCGGGTGTTTCGCCAGGAGAATGGCGCCTTCGTCGATCGCACGCAGGCAGCGGGGCTGAACGGCACAGAGGGCTGGTGGAACACGGTGTCCGCGGTCGACGTCAACGGCGATGGGCGCAAGGATCTCGTTCTCGGCAACCTGGGACTCAATTCGTACGTGAAGGCATCACCCAGCGAGCCCGTACGTCTCTACGTCGGCGACTTCTTCGAGACGGGTGCACTTAAGCAAATTCTCACGTCGTACAAACATGGCGTGAGCTATCCGATCGAGAGCCGGGACGAGCTCGTTCACATGATGCCGCCGCTCCAGACCAAGTTCCCGACGTATGCCGCCTTTGGCGCAAGCCGGATCGAGGACATACTTCCCAAGTCCGAGCTGTCGAAAGCCAAGGTCCTCGAGGCGCGAGATTTCGCGAGTGGCATTGCGTTGAACCGGGGAAACGGCACGTTCACCTTGCGCAATCTTCCGACGGAGGCGCAGTTTGCGCCGGTGTATGCGTCGGTTGCCGACGACCTCGATGGCGACGGCCACGTGGATCTCGTCATCGCCGGCAATTTCTATGGTGTTCCACCCATACTCGGCCGGTTCGACGCGAGCTATGGACTGCTGTTGCGCGGCGACGGTGCCGGGGGCTTTGTTGCCGCGGACATGGCGGCGACGAACCTTGTCATCGATGGCCAGGTGCGGCACATGGCGTTACTCCGCGGCGCGAATGGCACGAAGCTGATCGCGGTCGCGCGCAACAATGAGAAGCTGGAAATCCTTCAGGTGAACAAGTGATGATTCCCCCCGAAGATTGTCATCCCGAGCAGCGCAGCTCCTGTCATCCCGAGCGTAGCGAGGGATCTGCACTTACCGTCTCACAGAAGTGCAGATCCCTCGTCGCTGCGCTCCTCGGGATGACAGGGGCGGGCGCTGCGCTCCTCGGGATGACAGGGGCGGGCGCTATGCTCCTCGGGATGACGGCGTTATGTACGCCGGCGCTCGCGCAGCGCGTGCCGACGTCGCGCGATGAGCTGCCGGTGATCTCGCTGCCCGACCCCAAGCTCGACGACACGACGGCGTACGAGGGCTATCGCACTCGCTTCTACCGAGATTCGAAGGGGAACGTCTTACAGATCTACTTACGTCGGAATGAAGGGCGCGTCGTCAACCTCTGGGCGGACGCCGCGAACGAGAGCATCGGCTTCACCGCGCGCGACTCGGCGGGCGCGCCAGCGGGAGTGTCCTTCGGCGGCGAGATCGCGCAGACCTCCGACTCCGGCACGATGCGCGTCGTGAGCTATCGCCTAACGAGCGCCGCGCCCCGGCTGCGCCTCGGGTGGTTCGTGCTCGGGACGATGCGCATCGAGCGCGACTTTCAGTATTGGCGCAAGCACCTCGAGCCATTCACCGCACCGGCCTTTCACATGGCGGAGCTGGATTCACTCGTCGTGCGCGTAAACGGGCTTCCGGACGCGGAACGGCGGCGCCAGCTCGCGCTGCTGCACGCGCGTGACGTCGCCGATCTGCGCTCTCGTCTCGAGCCGCGCGTCGCGATCGTGAAGAACGGCGCACGCGAGGTCGTCCGGGTGACGCAGACAAGCCTCACCGGTCGCAATCGGCTCGCCCTCGAGATCGCGTACGATACGGCGCGCGCCATCGGGAAAATCGTCGGACGCGCGGTCGCGATCGACGGTCGCGCCAACGGACCAATCGAGCTCACGGTGCGCGTCGCGACCGATGCAACGCCCCTCACGCCGCTGATGCGCGGTGAGATCTTCGATCGCGCCTTTCTGGCTTTCGCCGATTCCGCGGTTCGTCGGGGCGACCCCCGTATCGAGCGCCAATTGCGCGCCGTCGAGCTCCTCAGCTCTCGCGAGAAGTTGATGGCGGGCCTTCCGAACTTCGCCACGTACTTCGGCCGCGACCAGATGATGTCGTCACTCATGATGCAGCAGGTCTGGACGCCGTCGATGATGGAGCACGTCATCGGCAGCGTATTGCGCAAGCTCGCACCTAACGGAGAGGTGAGTCACGAGGAGGCGTTAGGCGGCCAGGCGATCCGTGAGGGCGCGGCCGAATATGCTCGGCTCATCGATTCGTCACGCGCGGCGGCGCGGCGCGGCCAGACCCGCGAGGCGGACGCGTTTCTGACGCGGGCGCGGGTCGTGATCGGCGACCTCGAGCGCGTCCGCGAGAACTATCACATGATCGACGACGAATTCCAGCTTCCGGTGCTCGTCGCCCGATACCTCGGCGACCCGCGGCTCACCGCCGAGGCCAAGCGAGCGTTCCTGCGAGGGACGGAGCGTGGGACGCCGCGGCTCGTGCTCCTCTCGCAGGAGCTGGAGGTGGTCGCGGCGCGCGCGGCGCCGTACGCGGCACAGCAGGACGCGACCAATCTCGTGGGCTTCGCCGCGCGCGACGCGACGCACTGGGAATCGGAGAGCTGGCGCGACAGCGGCGCAGGATACGCGAACGGGCGCTTCGCGATGGACATCAACGCGATCTGGGTGCCGATGGCGCTGCAGTCGATCGGCGAAATCCTTGGCGCGCTGCGGACGCTCGGGCTGGCGCAGGACGCATCGATCCCTGGCGTCACGCCCGGCCCCAATCTGGGGCGCTACCTCGGCGACGCGACGTCGCTGGCGAGCGCCGAGCGGGCGTGGTCCGGTGCGGTGCGGCACTTTGTCGTTAGGCTCGCGCCCGCCGACGCGCAAGCACGGATCAGGGCGAAGTTGGCTTCTCTCCCGGAGGCGGAGCGAGGGCACTGGATCGGCGTGCTGGCGGCGACCGCCGGCGATCGCGACACGATGACCTTCCTCGCGCTCTCACTCGACGCGACCGGTCGCCCGATCGACGTCGTGAACACCGACCCGGCGACGGCGCTCTTTCTCGTCGATCTGAGCGGCCGCGGCCAGGCGCCGGTCGACATCGCCCCCTTCCGGAACATCGACCCATTCGTTAGGCCGTATCCGGCGGGACTCTATGTCGATCGACTCGGTCCGCTCGTTGCCAACGACGCATACGCGACGCCCGACGTGTGGAGTGTTTTCGAGAAGGACCAATACCACTCGCCGCGCGTGGTGTGGGGGCGGGAAGTGAATCTGATCACCCTCGGCCTCGTGCATCAACTGTCGCTCGCTGTCGACGCCCGCGGCCGCCCGCGCGATCCGGCGCTCACGCCGTACGTCGCGAGCCTAACGAGTGCGCTGCGCCGCATTCAGACCGCCGTGGATGCGTCAGGACTGCGGCATTTCGAGCTCTGGAGCTATCGGATCGAAGGTGGCCGGCTCCAACCGGTGCGGTACGGGACGAGCTCGGACGTTCAGCTCTGGAACACGACCTCGCTGGCGGTGCAGTGGGCGTTGGCGCGACTTCCGAAGACCGTTGGGGTGGCGGAGCGTTGACAGCCTAGCGTCCGTATTTCTTCATTGCCGCCATGAGCCGATCGACCGGCAAGGCGTAGACCCTTACGAAGTTCGCTCCGGTCATCGTCTCGGCCTGGAGCATCGCGTTGAGCATGGCTTCCTCGGTCGCCTGCGTCGTTGCGTAGAACAGCGGGTTGATCCGGCCGTTGGGGATCATCGTCAGGTGCGCGATGCCCGTGTCGGCCGCGGCGTGCGCGTTCGCGGTCGAGAACGCGATGAAGATGTCTCCCGAGCTGTTCTCCCCCTTGCCCCCCATGCGTCCGATGCCTAACGAGACGCGCGTCGCGATGCGCTTGAGCTGGTGGGGAAGCAGCGGCGCATCGGTCGCGACGACGACGATGATCGAGCCCTGCCCCTCGTCGGACTCCTCGTCGCGCGCCGGCGCCGGCGTCGCGGCGTCGCAGCGCGGACCGCGAATCGACGCGTCGTT
>DATEHJ010000122.1:0-3270 GCA_035279645.1 Gemmatimonadaceae bacterium | reverse complement strand
CGGGGCCCCGCTATTACGCGCGCTTTCGCGAGACCTGTTTCCGGATGATCCGTGAGTTCGGCGTCAACCAATTCAAGTTCGACGGCACCGGCAACGCGGCGCGCGCTTTTCCGGGAAGTGTGTTCGACAGCGACTTCGACGCCGCGATTCATCTCATCGAGGAGCTCCGCGCCGAGAAGCCGAACCTGTATGTGAATCTCACGACGGGGACGTACCCTTCGCCCTTCCGGCTGCGCTACGCCGATTCGATCTGGCGTGGCGGGGAAGACCACGATTTCGCCGGCGTCGGCTCCGACCGCCAGCAGTGGATTACGTATCGCGATGGCGATGTGTACGAAAACGTCGTCGGGCGTGGCGCGCTCTACCCGCTCAACTCGCTGATGCTGCATGGCCTCGTCTACGCGCGCTACGCGAAGAAGCTGGCCACCGATCCGTACCGCGACTTCGCCGACGAGGTGCATACGTACTTCGGCTCGGGGACGCAGCTCCAGGAGATGTACGTCACGCCGACACTCGCGAACACGCAGTGGGCGTTCCTCGCCGAGGCGGCGAAGTGGTCGCGCAAGAATGCCGGCACGCTCGTCGACACGCACTGGTTAGGCGGCGACCCGAAGAAGCTCGCGGTCTATGGCTGGGCGTCGTGGACGCCGACGAAAGGGATCATCACCCTGCGAAATCCGAGCGGCGAACAAGGGCGCTTCGCGCTCGACGTCGAGCACGCCTTCGAGCTGCCGCCGGAGGGGGCGCGCCAGTTCACGGCGAAGAGTCCCTGGTTCCGTGACAGTGGCCGAGCGCCAGTCCGCCTTCGCGCGGGCACCGTGCACAACGTGCTCCTCGCGCCCTTCGAGGTGCTAACGCTCGAGGCCGAGCCGACCGCGGCATGAAGCCAACCGCCGTCGACTGGGCCATCGTCCTCGTCTCGATCGCCATCTCCTTCACGCCAGCGATCCTGCTCGTTAGGCGCGCCAGCTCGAGCACCACCGAGTTCTTCACCTCCGGACGCGCTGCACCCTGGTGGCTCATCGGCTTCTCGATGGTCGCGACGACGTTCAGCACCGACACGCCGCTGCTGGTCACGAACCTCGTCCGCGAGGGGGGCGTCGCTGCAAACTGGGCATGGTGGGCCTTTCTGCTCACCGGCATGGCGACGGTGTTCTTCTACGCGCGGCTCTGGCGACGTTCGCGCGTGCTCACCGATCTCGAGTTCTACGAACTTCGGTACTCCGGAGGGCCGGCGAGATTCGTGCGCGGATTCCGCGCGCTGTACCTCGGCCTCTTCTTCAATTGCATGATCATGGCCGCGGTGAATCTCGCCGCGGTCAAGATTGCGAACGTTGTCCTCGGCTGGCCGATGCTGCGCACCCTTGCGATCTGTACGGTGCTGAACATCGCCTTCGCGGCGACGTCGGGGCTGTGGGGCGTGATGGTGACCGACACGATTCAATTCGTTTTCGCGATGACCGGCTCTTTCGCCGCGGCGTACTTCGCGTTGAAGCAGCCGGCCGTCGGTGGCCTCACGGGTCTCTTCGCGAAGATCCCGGCACGCACGGCCGGGTTTCTGCCTGATTTCGGAGACTGGAAACTCACATTGTCGCTGCTCGTCATCCCGCTCACCGTGCAATGGTGGTCGGTGTGGTATCCGGGGGCAGAGCCTGGCGGCGGGAGCTACATCGCGCAGCGCATGCTCGCGGCGAAGAGCGAGCGCGACGCGCTGACCGGCACGCTCTTCTTCAACGTGGCGCATTACGCGCTGCGGCCGTGGCCGTGGATCATCGTCGCGCTGTCGTCGATGATAGTCTTTCCGAATCTCAGCGATCTCGCCGCCGCGTATCCGTATGTCGACCGGCACCTCATCGGTCACGACATGGCCTACTCGGCGATGTTCAAGTTCCTGCCGGCTGGCTTTCTCGGCATCATGATCGCCGGAATGCGCGCGGCATACGAATCGACGCTGTCGACGCACCTCAATTGGGGGACGTCGTACCTCGTGCACGATTTTTATCGGCAATTCGTGCGCACGGATGCGGACGAGAAGCATTACGTGCTCGTCGGGCGCATCACGACGGGGCTGCTGATGCTCGTCGCCGCGGGCGTCACCTTTGTGCTCGACTCGGCGCGGCAGAGTTTCAACTTGCTGATGTCGATCGGTGCGGGGACGGGGCTGATCTATCTCCTGCGCTGGTTCTGGTGGCGGATCAACGCGTGGAGCGAGATCGCGGCGATGGCGAGCTCCTTCGTCGTTTCCATCGGGTTCTTCGTCGCGCAGAAGCTCGGTGTGAACATAGAAGCAACGACGGTCCTCCTTACGACGATCGCCGTGACCACCGTAACCTGGGTCGCGGCGACGTATCTCACACAACCGACCGATCAGGCGACGCTCGAACGATTCTTTGCGCTCGTCCGTCCTCCCGGTCCGGGTTGGCGTGCGGTGCGCGAACGCGCGCGGCTCGCCGCGTCGCCGGATTCACTCGCCGATTCGCTGCTCGGGTGGGTGCTGGGCTGCACCTTCATTTACGCGGCGCTCTTCGGATCGGGCGCCTTCCTCTACCGGCGTTGGGAACAGGGAACGCTCTGGCTCGTGTTGTTCGTTGCGAGCGGCGTCGGGCTCGCCCGTCTCCTGCCTCGTCTCTGGTCGCACGCGCCGATCGCTTCCCCTCCGACCAAGGCGGTGATCCTAGCGCGCGGCCTCGGCACGCGCATGCGCGCTGCCGACGAACGCGCCGAGTTGAGTCGCGAACAGGCGGCGATGGCCGACGCCGGGGTGAAGGCGATGATCAGGATCGATCGTCCCTTTCTGGATTACGTGCTCAGCGCGCTCGCCGACGCCGGATTCACGGACGTGTGCCTGGTTGTCGGGCCGGAGCACGACGTCGTCCGCGACTACTACGAGCGGAGCGCGCCAAGCCGGGTGCGCGTGACGTTCGCGGTGCAGGAGAAACCGTTAGGCACGGCCGACGCCCTTCTCGCCGCGGCGAGCTTTATCGGCGACGACGCATTCGTCGTCCTCAACGCGGACAACTACTATCCCGTCGACGTACTCCGGGCTTTGCGCGCGCAGCGCGAGATGGCGCTCCCCGCCTTCGAGCGTGAAGCGCTCGTTCGTGACGGCAACATTTCGTCCGAGCGGATTGCTCGTTATGCGCTGCTCGACATCGGGGCCGACGGATATCTTCGGCGCATCGTCGAGAAGCCGGACGCGGCGAGCGCGCGTGCATTTGGGAGCGACGCGGCGGTGAGCATGAACGTGTGGCTTCTGACGCCCCCGATCTT
>DATEHJ010000121.1:0-3686 GCA_035279645.1 Gemmatimonadaceae bacterium | reverse complement strand
GAGCGGCTCTGGACGCAGAAAGAGGCAGCCGCCTTTCTTCACGTAACAACGCGTTATCTTCGTGACTCGAATTGTCCGAAACTGTTGCTGCCCGGGAATGGCAAGGCGGGCCAGCCAGTCGTTAGGTATGATCCGGCAGTCGTGCGCGAGTGGGCGAACACCTGGGGCGCCAGCACTGCGCACAAACGGAGGGTGAACTGACAATGCCCTATCGACGCAGAGGGCTTTCGATCTGGTACATAGCGATCCCGACGCGTGTCGGCGGTCGCATTAAGCGTAGCAGCGGCACGACGCACAAGCCGACCGCAAAGCAAATGGAGCGAATGGTCGCCGAGCTCGCGGAAAAGCGCGACTGGTATCTGCTCGATCGCGTTGCTAATGACACGCTTTCGTTAGGTAATCTCGTCGATGCTTGGAACGCGAACGCGCTCGAGGCCTTGCGCAATCGATTCAGGGAGGAAGAGGCGCGTCGCGAAGGCGAGGAGCGCGACTCTGATCTCGAGCCGTTCGTCGAGAAGTGGGAGCGTTCGCTCGTTGACTTCGTGAAGAAGGACACTGCCGCGCATTACGGCGTGCAGCTCCGTACGCTGATTCCCAAAGGCGCGATATTTCGCCGTTCGCAGTTCACTGCGGTTGCGATAGCACGATGGCTCGACGATCGCACGCGACTCGTGCAGAAGCGGCGACGTAGTATTCGAGCGAAGTCGCAACGGAAGGACGATCCGGCGCCGCGACCAATCACCGGCAGCACGAAACGTAAATATCGCGCCGCAGCGCAGAGCTTTGGCGCCTACCTCGTCCAGCGCGGCATTCTCGAGAGTAACCCCGTTCGCGACGTCAAAGCTCCACCTGCGAACCGACCGCGTCCTGTTGAGATTGATCTGGGCGAAGTACGCCGAATCGTCGATGGTGCGCTCGCTCCCTATAAGGGGTTGTACGCGCTCTTATACGGGACGGGAATCGAGGTGTCCGCCGCGCTTGCGTGCATCGAGTCCGATGTAGACATCAAGCGGCGCGAGGTGCGCGCGCGTGGCACGAAGACGCACACTCGCGATCGAGTTGTCCGCGTCGCCGAATGGGCGTGGCCATATCTCGAAGAGCACCTAGAGACGCTCACGCCTGGGGAGCGACTCTTCCGTGGCCTCGACCGCTGGGCCGTTGGAAAGGCGCATGGCGCCCGTCTCGTCGCGTTAGGCTTGCCGCATCATCGAGTGCACGACGCGCGACACTTCTACGCCATTCGTGCGGTCCGCGCCGGCACGCCATACGAGCTCGTCGCGCGACAACTCGGGCACGCCGACGTGCAAATGGTAGCGAAGGTGTACGGTCGTTATGCGCCACGGAGCGACGAGCGTGATCGTTGGGAGAAGATCGCTGCGCAAATGGATGCGGAAGCAGAGAAAAAATCGACAGACTTGGGTGCACTCTTGGGTGCACCGACTGCCGATGAAGCAGCGGACGAAAACGAAAAAACCCTCGGAAGCGATGACGCCCACGAGGGTTATGCTGATAGCAGGGGTGGGACTCGAACCCACGACCCCGGCATTATGAGTGCCGTGCTCTAACCACCTGAGCTACCCTGCCCTAGTCCTCAAAAGCAATCGGCCGGCCCTCTCGGACCGGCCGTCGCAGTAGCGGGGGCGGGATTTGAACCCGCGACCTTCGGGTTATGAGCCCGACGAGCTACCAGGCTGCTCCACCCCGCGTCAGTGCGTGGAAGTTAGAGTCCACCAGAACGAAGTCAAGCCGCGCTTGCGGGACGCGGGACGCGGGACGCCCCATACACACTCATTCCGCATCCCGCAATCCCGCATCCCGCGTCCCGTGTCACTTTCTCCGCGCCGAATCGCGCGTGCTGTCGCGTGGCGCGGCGAAGCGATACAACAGTTCCTTCGTGCCGCGGACCATCCCGAAGTCCTCGCGCGCGACGCGCTCCTGGAGCTTCGGATCGCGCTGCAGCTGGTCGCGGTAGCGACGCATCGAGTCGACGACGCGCGTCAGGGAATCGATCGCGGCAAGCATTCGACGCTGGTCGCGGCGCTGATGCAGCAGGTCCAGCGTGCTGTATTCGCCGCCCTGCACCGCGAACACGAGCGCGCCGATGATGACCGCCGTCCATACAAGACGCGAAACGACTGATGGCTTCGCCACGATTTAAAACTCTATAAACCATAGAGCGCGCCGCCGGGGAATTCGGCGGCCGCGCCCAGCTGCTCCTCGATCCGCAATAGCTGATTGTACTTCGCGACTCGATCGGTCCGGCTCGCCGAGCCGGTCTTGATCTGGCCGACGCCCGTGCCCACGGCGAGATCGGCAATGAACGTGTCCTCGGTCTCGCCCGAGCGATGGGAGATTACCGAAAGGTAGCCGGCGGCGCGCGCCATCTCGATCGCCTCGAGCGTCTCGCTCAACGTGCCGATCTGGTTGACCTTGATGAGAATCGCGTTCGCGACGCTGTTCTCGATGCCGCGCGCCAGGCGCTCGGTGTTCGTGACGAAGATGTCATCACCGACGAGCTGGCAACGCTCGCCGAGCGCGCCCGTCAGCTTCGCCCAACCGTCCCAATCGTCTTCGGCGAGTCCATCCTCGATCGAGACGATGGGATATTCGTCGAGCCAAGTCCGGTACAGCTCGATCATCCCTTCGGCGTCCTTCTTCCCCGCTCCGCTCTTCTTGAAGACGTACGAGCCGTCCTGATACAGCTCGCTGGCGGCGACGTCGAGAGCCAGCGCGATCTGCTTCCCGGGTGCGTAGCCCGCGGCCTCGATCGCTTCGATGATGACGTTGAGCGCTTCCTCATCATCCCGCAGATCGGGCGCGAATCCACCTTCATCACCAACGCCAGTGCTCAGCTTCCGCTTGTTGAGCACCTTCTTGAGCGCGTGGAAGACTTCGGCGCCCATGCGCAGCGCGTCACCGAAGGTCTCGGCACCGACGGGGACGATCATGAACTCCTGAAAGTCGACGGTGTTCGTGGCGTGCGCGCCGCCGTTGAGAATGTTCATCATTGGCACCGGCATCACCCGCGCGAGCGGTCCGCCGAGATAGCGATAGAGTGGCATTCCGAGCGAAAGCGCCGCGGCGCGCGCCGTCGCCATCGAGACGGCGAGGAGGGCGTTGGCCCCGAGCTTCGATTTGTTCGGCGTGCCGTCCATCTCGAGCATCGCGTTGTCGACGCCGAGTTGGTCGCTCGCCTCGCAGCCGCGCAGTCCCGGGGCGATCGTCTCCTCGATGTTCCGCACGGCGTGCCTAACGCCCTTGCCGCCGTAGCGGTCGCTCTCGCCATCGCGCAGCTCGATCGCTTCGTGCTCCCCGGTGCTCGCGCCGCTCGGCACAGCCGCGCGACCCATGGTGTCGTCGTCGAGAATGACATCGGCTTCGACGGTTGGATTGCCGCGGCTGTCGAGAATTTCGCGGGCGTGAATGTCGACGATCTGGGGCACGATGGGAGGGGGTCTGAAGGTGCTAGGTGATAGGTGCTAGGTGCTAGGTGCTAGGTGCTAGGTGCTAGGTGCTAGGTGCTAGGACTGTGAGTATGCTCGATGTGTCACGCCTGGCGAGAGGAGCGGGAGCGCGCGCAACGCGCGCGCGACTCCAAATAAGCTTCTTGCGAGCGCCAGCGAGCAAGCTGTCGCGAGCGCCAGCGAGCAACAGCTCACGCACTCCTTTCTCCAACTTCGGCGATC
>DATEHJ010000120.1:0-2977 GCA_035279645.1 Gemmatimonadaceae bacterium | reverse complement strand
CGCGAACCTGGCCGGACTGCTCACCGGTCTCGCCCCGATGCTGCAAGCGACCCGCGCGGATCTGACCGGTGACCTCAAGTCTGGCGCGCGCGAGGGGATGTACCAGCGCTCGCGGCTGCGTGTCGGATTGCTCCTCATGCAAGGGGCACTCTCCGTTATGCTGCTCGTCGGCGCGGGGCTGTTCGTACGCAGCCTGAACAATGTGCGCAACATTCGGCTCGGATTCGACGCGGATCCCGTGGTCGTCGTCGACCTCAACATGCGCGGCGTGCAGCTCGACAGCGTCCAACAGGTCGATCTACGCCGGCGTCTGCTCGAGCGGGCGACGACGACGCCTAACGTTCAGAGCGCGACGCTGCAGGTCGGCATCCCCTTCTGGAGTACGTGGAGCATCGGCCTCTACGTCTCCGGGATCGATACCGTCTCGCGATTGGGCCGCTTCGACATCAGCGCCGTCTCCCCCGACTACTTCACGACGATGGGGACTCGCATTCTGCGCGGGCGCGGCATCCTCCCGACGGACCTCGAGCACTCGCAACTGGTTTTGGTCGTAAGCCAGGCGATGGCGAAAACGCTCTGGCCTAACGAGGACGCGATCGGCAAGTGCGTGCGCATGAGCGCCGATACGAATCCATGCCGCTACGTCGTCGGCGTCGCCGAGGACATCAAGTCGCACCAGTTGAGCAACGAGCCGGACATGTACTACTATGTGCCGGCGACCCAGTTCAATCCCAATCAGACAGGGCTTTTCGTGCGGGTGCGCGGCAATGGGGCAGAATACGCCGACGCCGTGCGCCGTTCGTTGCAGAATGAGATGCCGGGCGCATCCTACATCACGACGACGCCGCTCTCGCAGATCCTCGGCGAACAGACGCGATCCTGGCGTCTCGGGGCGTCGATGTTCACGGCATTCGGACTCCTGGCACTCCTCCTCGCCGCGATCGGCTTGTACAGCGTGATCGCGTACAATGTGGCGCAGCGGACGCATGAGCTGGGCGTGCGCATGGCCTTAGGCGCGCAGGCCGCGGATGTGATCCGCCTGGTGGTGCGCGAAGGGATCGGATTCGGGATCGCCGGTGTGGTGATCGGCGGCGGGATCGCGCTCGGCGTCGGCCGCTGGCTGGCACCTCTCCTGTTCGACGTGTCTCCACGCGATCCGGCGGTCTTCGTCGGCGTGGCGCTCACGCTGCTACTCGTCGCCGTGGCGGCGAGTTGGCTGCCAGCGCTGCGCGCGTCTCGAGTCGAGCCGACGAAGGCGCTGCGATACGAGTAGCCGTTGTCATCCCGAGGACCGAAGCGGCACTTGACAGCTATGTGCAGGTCCCTCGTCGCTTCGCTCGTCGGGATGACAGCGCTCACCACTGGTGCCGCCGCGCAGGAATTGCGCGCGGGACTCGTCATTACGCGGTCGACGCGCATAACGCCTAACGTCTATCGACTGCGGGCGCCGGCGTCGCTCGACTCGCCCCTCGTCGTTGTCCGCGGCGACGACGTCACGGTTGATCTGCGCGGCGTCACCTTGCGCGGCACGGACGACGCAGCCAAACCCGACGAGTCGCGCGGGCTCGCGATCCTCGTCGACGGCGGTCGCAACGTCACGATTCGCGGCGGCCGAATCCTCGGGTACAAGGTGGCGATTCGGGCGCGCGGAACGCGGCAGCTCGTCCTGATCGACAACGATCTGTCCCACAACTGGCGTCCGAGGCTCTACAGCGTTCTCGAGCACGAGAGTCTCGTCGATTGGCTGTCGTTCCACCGTAACGAGCAGGAGGAATGGCTGCGCTTCGGCGCCGCGATGTACCTCGAGGATGTGCGGGGTGGAGAGATCCGCGACAACACCGTGTCGCACGGGATGAACGCGCTCCTCATGACGCGCAGCGACTCCGTGCTCGTGTGGAACAACGACTTTTCGTTCAACTCCGGCTTGGGCGTCGGCCTCTATCGCTCGAGCGACAGCCGCATCATGCACAATCGGATCGACTACAATGTGCGCGGCCACAGCGAGGGCTTCTACCATCGCGGTCAGGATTCGGCGGGGATCCTCGTTTACGAGCAGAGTTGCCGGAACGTAATCGCGTACAACTCGGCGACGCACGGTGGCGATGGACTGTTTCTCTGGGCCGGCCAGTCGACGATGGACACGGGGGAGGGGGGCGCGAACGACAACGTCGTGTATGAGAACGATTTTAGTTTCGCTCCCGCAAACGGCATCGAGGCGACCTTTAGTCGCAATGTGTTCGCACGGAATCGGGTCGTTGGGAGTGACTACGGCGTGTGGGGCGGCTACAGCTTCGGCTCGTGGATCGTCGACAACATCCTCTCGCTCAATCGAACGGGTATCGCGATCGAGCACGGCCAGGCCAATCGCATCATTGCAAACACACTAACTGGCGACACGACGGGGGTGCGGCTCTGGGCCGACTCGATCGAGCCGTCGGATTGGGGTTATCCGAAACACCGGGACACGCGCAGCCGGGACAACGTCATTGACGACAATCGATTCGCGCAGAGTCAGGTCGGCGTGCGCGCGTCGAATTCCGGAACGCTCACGATCCGCGGGAACACGTACACGGCGATGGACACGGAAGTGGTATCGAGCAATACCAGAGTCGTGCCCGGCGACTCCGGGACAGCGATGCCTGACGAGTTGCGGCGGCGATTGCCAACGCGGCTGCCTAACGGTCATGACACGAGATCAGCAGTTGCCAAACTGCCACGCGCTGCGATCATCGTCGACGAGTGGGGGCCGTACGACTGGCGCACGCCGAGACTGTGGCCGCTCGACAGCGTGCGCACCGTGCCGCTGCGACTCGCCGTCCTTGGTCCGCCCGGATCGTGGACGGTGCAAGGCACCCGAAACGTGACGGCGCTCTCCAAGCGGACCGGCCGGGTCGCCGCGGTTGGCATTGCAGATACGCTCACGGTGACGCCGAGCGCAGAGTCGTTAGGCGACTGGGCGGTGACGCTGGCGTTCCGG
>DATEHJ010000119.1:0-2156 GCA_035279645.1 Gemmatimonadaceae bacterium | reverse complement strand
GTTGTCGACGCCGTCACGCCCACTCAGAACGAGCTCGTCGGCTCGTCCGCGACGGTTGCGTCAGGTGGATTCGACTCAGTGTGGATCGCCGCGATGCTTCCCGGGGCACGCATCGTTCGGGCGTTCGCGAGCGTGCCGGCGCAAGCGCTCACCGACCTGCTCAATTATTCGTCCGACACGGCGACGAGACTCGCGGTGCCGCTCGCTAGCGATGATCGCGACGCGAAAGCGCTCGTTTGCGCGTTCATGCGTCAGATCGGCGTCGAGCCATTCGACCTCGGCGCATTGGGCAGCGCCGAGGCCATCGATCCAGGCGGGCCATTGTGGGGAAAGGCATTGAGCCGGATCGAGGTGCTCGAGGCAGTCGGCCGGTTGGCTGGCGATGGATGATGACGAATGCTCGATGCTCCGAGCTCGCGCATCACATCGTCATTCAACCGATGCTAAGTACGATCTTCCCTCGAGGATGTCCGTCTCGTCCTGCTTTGTACGCGCGACGAGCCTCGCTCAGCGGGAATACCTGATCGACGATCGGCCGCACCTGTCCCGCATCGATCAACTCGCCGATTTTGCGCAGTTGTTCACCGTTCGGTTCGACAATGAAATACTTGAAGCGCAGCTCGGGCCGCGCCGGTGGCGGCGCTGCCGTTGGGTTGACAACGGAAACCAGGACACCGCCGCCTCTGAGTACCCGCCACGAGCGCGTCAGAGTTTCGCCGCCCACCAGGTCAAAAACGACGTCGACGTCGCGGGCCACTTCTTCGAAGTGGGTTGTCGCATAATCGATGACTTGATCAGCCCCGAGCTCGCGCACGAAGTCGGCATTGTCCGTTGAGACAGTCGCCAGGACCTGCGCTCCGGCCCAGTGAGCGAATTGCACCGCGTACGTTCCCACACCACCCGATGCGCCGTGAATCAGCACTCGTTGTCCCTTCGACAGCTTGGCGTGAATGAACAGGCCCTGCCACGCGGTGAGCGCTGAGAGTGGAACGGCCGCCGCCTGCACGTGATCGAGGGTGCGCGGCTTGCGAGCGAGCTCGTTAGGCATGACGAGGGCATACTCCGCCTCGGCTCCATCGCGACCGTAGCCGAGCATCGCATACACCGCGTCGCCGATGGCGGCCTGCGAAGCGTCGGCGTTCACTTCAGCCACTATTCCGGAGAGGTCGCGGCCGGGAATCGGCAAATCACGCGGCTGTCCCTTCTCCGTCTGATAGGACACGTCCCACTTCAACTCATTGACGATGATAGCCGCGGCAGCGACGCGCACCAGAACTTCTCCAGGGCCGGGCCGTGGCTGCGGCACGTCGTCGTAGAACAAGTCGTCCGGACCACCTCGTCCATGAATGCGAATTGCCTTCATTCCACGCACGCCCATTGCGGCGCTCGTTGGCGGCCGCCGGCCATTGCGTTCCGTGTGAACGCTGAACGGTAGACAACGCTTGGCGCGCGCTGATGCGTCAAAGGTCTAATGGCGATCGCAAGACTCATACGCCAGCATGTTACGTCTTCCTCACTCTTTGAGCCGACCATCAAACGCGACGGCGATGCGCTGATTGATAAGTCACATAACCGTCGGCGGTGTTAGGCACGGTCAATTCTTTGGGATTTCAGTATGCGTAGTCTCGACCTCACTTGTGGCGGCCTCGGCGTCGCGTTCTGCATCTCACTCGCGACGCCCTTGCGAGGCCAGGACGTTGCTATGAATCGGAGCACGACGATGACAAAGATCAAGACGCCGCGAGCTCCGCGTGAGGGGACGGCAGCTCACACCGCGACGGAGACGAACGACATCAGGCCGTTCCATGTGCACTTCTCGGACTCAGCCCTCACCGATCTCCGCCGACGGATTCGTGCGACTCGCTGGCCGGAGAAAGAGACCGTCACGGACGAATCGCAGGGCGTCCCACTCACCGTGATGCAGGAGCTCGCGCGCCACTGGGGAACAGACTACGACTGGCGCAAAGTCGAAGCGAAGCTGAACGCCCTGCCGCAGTTCGTCACTACCATCGACGGGCTGGACATTCATTTCATACATGTGAAATCGAAAGAGAAGAACGCGTTGCCGCTCATCATCTCACACGGCTGGCCCGGATCGATCATCGAACAGCTGAAGATCATCGATCCGTTGACGAATCCCACGGCATATGGCGCGA
>DATEHJ010000118.1:0-3220 GCA_035279645.1 Gemmatimonadaceae bacterium | reverse complement strand
CCCACCGCGACCGCCGGCAGGCGCCGCCGAGCCGTTCGCGTCACTCGCGTTCCCCGCCTGCGCCGCGGCTGCGGCGCCAGTGCCCGTGAGGCGATAGACGATCTCCGCACCGTACTGCGGGCTCGGCGCGTTATAGAACTTCTGACCTTCGCCATTCGACGACGCGCCGATCGCCGGACCTTGCCCGTACTCGAACGCTGTCTTCGGTGTGAAGAGGAACGTATTGTCGGCGATGACGCGCTTGCCGGAATCACCAGCCATCTGCTCGAGCGGCGCGACGTCCACGATCCAGAAGCCGCGGCCGTGTGTCGCCGCAATCAGCTCGCGATCGCGCGGATGGATCTTGAGATCGTACACCGGCACGGTCGGTAAGCCGCCGTTGAACTTGCTCCAGCTCGTGCCGCGGTCGAGTGACACATACGCCGAGCGCGACGTTCCGACGTACAGCAGATCGCGATTATAAGGATCCTCACGTACGACGTGAACGAAATCAGCGGGACTGTCGTGAGGCAGTGCGCCCGCGATCGACCTGAACGTCTTGCCGGCGTCGTTGGTGACATAGACGTACGGCGTGAAGTCGTTCCACCGGTGATTGTCGAAGGTGATGTAGAACGTGGTCGTATCGAAGTGCGACGGCTCGATGCGGCTCACATAGACATCGCCCGTCGCGAGGCCGGGGAACTTCGTCGTCGGGATCTGCTCCCAAGTCGTACCATCGTTCGTCGTCGTCCACACGTTGCCGTCGTCGGTACCGGCATAGAGGAAGCCGGGCCGCACGTACGACTCGGCGAGCGCCACAACGGTGCCGTAGGTCTCGGCGCCCGTCGCATCGAGACTGATTCCTCCGGTCTTGTTCATGCTCGTGTCGATCCGACCGAGATTCTTTTTCGAGAGATCGAGCGAGATCGGATACAGATTGTCGCCGCGCTGCGTCGACTTGAGCACGCGGTTGCCGCCCATGTAGAAGACGTCCGCGTTATGCGCCGAGAGGAAATACGGCGTCTCCCAGTTGAAGCGCAGGTCGAGTTGGGTCGAGTCGGTTCTCTGGCGCGAGCGATACTGGGTGATACGCGTCGACTGCTCCTTCGTCGCCGGCGAGTTGGTGTCGCCGCGCGTGATGAGGATCGAGTCTTCCAGCGTTTGGTACAGCGGACGCCACGTCGGCTTCACCAGCGACGTGCGCTCGCCAGTCTTGAGGTTCAAGCGCGAGACATTGCCCCCCTGCGACTCGCCCCACACGACCCACGGCTCGGTTGGATGTTGAGCAGTGTAGAAACCGTCGCCGCCGGCAATGGTGAACCAATACGCGTTGGTGACCGGGCCGTTCTTGCGGCGGCTCGGGCCGCACCACGAGCCGTTGTCCTGCGCGCCGCCGCAGATGTTGTATGGAACCTCGAAATCGTAGCTCACGTCGTAGAACTGGCCGATCGGGAGGTTCGCGGGGAAATCGTAGTTGCCGCCGCCGTCCCAGGTGATCGAGATGCCGCCGTCGTCGCCGACGATGAAGTGATCCGGATCGCCGGGATCGACCCACATCGCGTGATGGTCGACGTGAATGCCCTGCGTTGCTTGACGCGCGGTCTTGCCGCCGTCGCTGGAGACGAGCACCGGCGTCGACGAGAACCATACGCGCTCCGAGTTGCGCGGATCGACCCGAACCTGTGAGTAGTAGAAGGGACGCGTGTTGGCGTCGTTCATCTTCTCCCAGGTCTTACCGCCGTCTTTCGTCCGGTAGAGGCCGTTCGCGAGCTTTTGCTTCTTCGCCCCGGGGGCCGCCTTCTGACCGCGGATCGAATCGGCTTCGACCATCGCGTAAACGATGTCGGAGTTGCCCGCAAAGATCGAGAAGCTGATGCGTCCCTTCTCCGTTTCGGGGAACCCGCCGCCCTTGATCTCCGTCCACGTGTTGCCGGCGTCCGTGGACTTCCAGAGGCCGGAGCCCGGACCGCCCGACGTGAGGAAATAGGGACCGCGTACACGCTGCCAGCTCGACGCCCAGAGCACATTCGGATTCTTGGGGTCGATGCCGACGTCGATGAAGCCCGTTTTGTCGTTGATGAACTTCACGAGCTTCCACGTCGCGCCGCCGTCCTCGGTCTTGTAGAGACCGCGCTCGGGATTCGACTTCCACGCCGCGCCGAGTGCCGCGACGTAGACAATGTTCGGGTTGGTCGGATTGACCACGATGCGGCCGATATGCTGTGTCTTCTCGAGCCCCATGAGCTTCCATGTGAGGCCGCCGTCGGTCGACTTGTAAATGCCCGCTCCGGGCTCGATGGTATTTCGAGAGTTCTGCTCGCCCGTTCCCGCCCACACTTGCGTGGTGTCCGATGGCGCGATCGCGAGCGCGCCCATCGCGACGACCGGGTAGTTGTCGAAGACTGGGCGGAAGGTGGTGCCGGCGTTGGTAGTCTTCCAAATACCACCGCCTGCCGCGGCGACGAAGAACGTCTTCGACGGGCTGGGGATGCCGGCGATGTCGGCGACGCGCCCCTCGAAGTTGGCGGGTCCAACAGTGCGCCAACGGAAGCCGGCGAGGGTCAGGGAATCGAGAGTCTGTGCCTCGGCCGTGATCGCGACGCTCGTGAGGGCGACGCCGGCGAGGAGTGGAACGATGCGAATACGATACATACGCACTCCCAGGGGGTGGGACGATTTGGAGTGGAAACGATACAGTTACGGAGCGTCGCCGGGGAGTGTTGAACTGCCGCCTCTGGGTCGCCAATCGGAAGCCGGCAATGTCCGACATCGCTGCAATCCCACGCTAGGCACTCCGGATTCTCACTACTGGCGGTGGTGGTGGGGCGCCCGTATTGTGCCAGGCGCAGAGTGCTAAAGCCCTGCCGAGGTGGCACGCGCCCCCCACTATGCGCGGCCAACAATTAGGAACCCCAAGCACATCGCTCGATGCGTAGGACTCTGCTCATCCTCGCGGAAGCCCTCGCACAACGCTAAACGGCGTTTCCAATCCATGTGGACGGAGAACACCCTGATGTCACGAGCTCGACACATCGCCAGCCTTTCTCTCGCGCTCGTCTCGCTCGCCGGGACGGTCATCGCGCGCGACGCGCACGCGCAATCGGCGAAACGGCCGATGAACATCGAAGACATGATGGCGCTCAAGAACGTCGGCGGCGCCGCGATCTCGCCTAACGGCGCGCTCGTCGTCTACACCGTGAGTGGGTGGGAACATCCCAATGCCACTCCCGCCAAGGGCGAC
>DATEHJ010000117.1:0-4719 GCA_035279645.1 Gemmatimonadaceae bacterium | reverse complement strand
ACCGGCCCGATCTGAACTTTCTCGCCGAGCACGTCGGTTCGGCCGGCGTAGCGTGTCTGCCAATAGCCATACCCCAGAACGGCGACGGCTGTACCGTTAGGCGGGACGTCTTCGGCAGGAGTGAAGTAGCGCCCCAGCGCGGGCGGTGCCTTGAAGAAGGAGAAGAAGGTTGCGCTGGTGATGCTGACGTTCATCTCTCGGGCTTCGTCGCCTGTGCCGACGGCGAGCTTGCTCGCTCGGACGGCGGCGGTATGCGCGAGCGAGGTCGTCCACTTCGTGAGATCGACGTAGGTGGCATACTGGATGTACGACCGGTTGACCTCGTTGCCGCGCGAGAGCTGCGAAAGAAAGACGCGATGGGTCAGCGCGGGATGCGCGAGCATTGGCGGCGGACGGAACAGCAGGCGATCGACAATCGAGAAGATCGCTGCATTCGCGCCGATGCCGAGGGCCAGCGTGACAATGACCGCGGCCGTGAAACCGGGTTTGGCGCGGAGACCGCGGGCGGCGTATCGCAGGTCCTGCGTGAAGGCATCGAACGAGTTGGACCGCATCGCGAACCTCTTTTGGGATGGTACTCGCCTCGATGAGACAGTTTTCCGAGGCGGACAGTTCGCTGCTAATGGTCAGCGCGCACCGGGAGATTTGAGTAGGTGCGGTTGACATGAGGCCTCACCCCAATAAATTCAAGGGGCTCCGGGTTTTGCGCTTTGGCGCACAATACCGAGCAACGCCCGGCGAACTGCGCGCCGGCTCTTATGGGCTCGCTCGATAGCAGCGAGGGACGGCGCTCCAATGCAGTGGCGTGCTGCCGGCTGAGACACTCGGTGTCAACGCTCCCGAAAAGCAACGCAGGACAATCAGACGCCCGATTTCTTCGGAGACGGGCGCGCCATGGGTCCCCGCGCGTGCTGCAGTGGCGAGCGTACCCGGCGGTGGCGGATGGATACCGGTCCCGAGTCAGGGGCGCAGGTCCACCCGCGTTTTTGCTGGTGGGGGGAGGGGTTAGGGTTCGGGGCTCGAGTCTTGGTTTAGGAATTACGAATCATGTCACGCATAACACCGCTCGAACATTATCGGAATATCGGCATCATGGCGCACATCGATGCCGGTAAGACGACGACAACCGAGCGCATTCTTTACTATACAGGCAAGCAGCACAAGATCGGCGAGGTGCACGAAGGCACCGCGACGATGGACTGGATGGAGCAGGAGCAGGAGCGCGGCATCACGATCACGTCCGCCGCGACCACCGCCTTCTGGACTCGCAACGGCATCCAGTACCGGATCAACATCATCGACACGCCTGGGCACGTCGACTTCACCGTCGAGGTGGAGCGCTCGCTCCGCGTTCTCGACGGTGCCGTCACGCTGCTCGATTCGGTCGCGGGCGTCGAGCCGCAGACCGAGACGGTGTGGCGCCAGGCCGATCGCTACGGCGTCCCACGTATCATCTTCGCGAACAAGATGGACCGCGTCGGCGCCGACTTCGATCGCTGCATGGCGATGATCCGGGATCGGCTGGCGAAGCACGCGTATGCGATTCAGCTGCCCGTCGGATCGGGCGAGCTGTTTACCGGTCACATCGACGTCATCGAGCGCAAACAGTACATCTTCGACGAGGACACGTTAGGCAAGACGTTCACCGTCGTCGACGTACCCGAGGACATGAAGGACAAGGTCGAGGAAGCGCGGCACGCGGCGATCGAACACGCCGTGACCTTCGACGAGCCCTTGATGGAGAAGTACCTCGGTGGTGCGGAGTTGACGCCGGACGAGATCCGTCACGCGATTCGTAAGGCGACGGTGGTCGGTCGAATGGTGCCCGTGCTGTGCGGCGCCTCGTTCAAGAACAAGGGCGTGCAGGCACTGCTCGACTCGGTGATCGATTTCTTACCGGCGCCCGTCGACATTCCACCGATTCAGGGTCATCTACCGCATCACGACGAGCACATGGCGGAGCGGGCCGCATCCGACGATGCGCCGTTCGCGGCGCTGGCCTCGAAGATCGCGACCGATCCGTTCGTCGGAAAGCTGACCTTCTTTAGAGTGTACTCGGGCGTCCTCAAGTCGGGTTCTTACATCTACAACTCGACCAAGGACAAACGCGAACGCATCGGTCGTTTGCTGCAGATGCATGCCAACAAGCGCGAAGAGATCGAGGAGGTTCGCGCGGGCGACATCTGCGCGGCGATTGGCTTGAGGGACACGCGGACGGGCGACACGCTCTGCGACGATGATCATCCGATCATCCTCGAGGCGATGAAGTTCCCGAACCCCGTCATCGACGTTGCCATCGAGCCGAAGACGAAAGCGGATCAGGACAAACTCGCGATCGCGCTGCAGAAGTTGTCAGAGGAAGATCCGACGTTCCGCGTCCACACGGACGCCGAAACGTCGCAGACGATCATCTCGGGAATGGGCGAGTTGCACCTCGAGATCATCGTCGACCGCATGATGCGCGAGTTCAAGGTCGACGCGAATATCGGCCGCCCGCAGGTCGCGTATCGGGAAACGATTCGGAAGCGAGTGGAGAAAGTCGAAGGCAAGTTCATTCGCCAGTCCGGTGGTAAGGGGCAGTACGGCCACGTGGTCATCAACATGGAGCCGTCCGGTCCCGGTGCTGGATTCGTGTTCGAAGACAACATCGTCGGCGGCGTGATTCCGCGAGAGTACATCGCGCCCGTCGAGCAGGGAATAAAGGAAGCGCTGGAGAACGGTGTGCTCGCGGGCTATCCGATGGTCGACGTTCGGGTCGAGCTGGTGTACGGCTCGTACCACGAAGTCGACTCGAGCGAGATGGCGTTCAAGATCGCCGGGTCGATGGCGTTCAAGGAGGCGGCGAAGCGCGCCGGTCCGGTGCTGCTCGAGCCGATGATGAACGTCGAAGTCGTCGTCCCCGACGCGTACATGGGCGACGTGCTCGGCGACCTGTCGGCACGCCGCGGCAAGATCGGCGGGATGACGCAGCGCGGTGAGGCACAGGTGATCGCCGCGACGGTGCCGCTCGCCGAGATGTTCGGCTACTCGACGAAGCTGCGCTCGATGTCGCAAGGGCGCGCGGTGTACTCGATGGAGTTCGCGCATTACGAGGAAGTGCCGAAGTCGAAGGCGGAAGAGATTGTTTCTAAAGTGAAGGCGTGATGTGCGTGGCGCGTGATGCGTGACGGTTGGCGCGAATTCAACGCGCCACGCGCCACGCGCCACGCGCCACGCGAGAAGGATCCCAACTAACCGGGTATCGGACAAATGGCAAAGGCAAAGTTTGAGCGGACCAAGCCGCACGTAAACGTCGGCACCATCGGCCACGTCGACCACGGGAAGACGACGCTCACCGCAGCGCTGACCAAGGTGTCGGCGGACAAGGGGTGGGGGACGAAGTACGTGCCCTACGACGAAGTGGCGAAGGCGTCCGAATCGCAGGGCCGTCGCGATGCGACGAAGATCCTGACGATCGCGACGAGCCACGTCGAATACGAGACGGCCAAGCGCCACTACGCGCACGTCGACTGCCCGGGACACGCCGATTATGTGAAGAACATGATCACGGGCGCCGCGCAGATGGACGGCGCGATCCTGGTCGTGAGCGCCGTCGACGGCCCGATGCCGCAGACGCGCGAGCACATCCTGCTCGCTCGTCAGGTCAACGTGCCTCAGGTCGTCGTGTTCCTCAACAAGTGCGATCTTGTCGATGACGCCGAGCTCCTCGACCTCGTCGAGCTCGAGGTGCGTGAGCTGCTGAGCAAGTACGATTTCCCCGGCGACGAAGCGCCAGTGATTCGCGGCTCGGCCTCGGGCGCGCTCAAGGGCGACAAGCAGTGGGTGGAGAAGATCGACGAGCTCTGTAACGCGCTCGACACGTTCATCCCGCAGCCGGTTCGCGAGACGGACAAGCCGTTCCTGCTTCCCGTCGAGGACGTCTTCTCGATCACGGGACGCGGCACAGTGGCGACAGGGCGTATCGAGCGTGGCCGGGTCAAGGTCGGCGAGGAAGTGCAGCTCGTCGGCTTCAACGCGGACAAGAAGTCGGTCGTCACCGGTGTCGAGATGTTCCGGAAGCTGCTTGACACGGGCGAGGCCGGCGACAACGTCGGATTGCTCCTGCGCGGCATCGACAAGAAGGACGTGGAGCGCGGCATGGTGTTGGCCAAGCCCGGCTCGATTCCGCCGCATACGAAGTTCGAGGCCGAGGTTTACGTCCTCACGAAGGAAGAGGGCGGACGCCACACGCCGTTCTTCAAGGGCTATCGCCCGCAGTTCTACTTCCGTACGACGGACGTGACCGGAAACGTCGAGTTGCCCGCGGGCACGGAGATGGTCATGCCCGGCGACAACATCCAGATGACGATCGAGCTGATCATCCCGATCGCCATGGAAGAGCAGCTCCGTTTCGCCATCCGTGGAGGTGGCCGAACGGTCGGCGCCGGTGTCGTTACGAAGATCCTGAAGTAGGGGTTAGGGGCTAGGGGAGTAGGGGCTGGGCAACTGCCTAACGCTTCGACTCCCTAAGCCCAAGACCCTAGACCCTAGACCCTGAGTTTTTTCATGGCTGGCAGAATCCGGATCCGTCTCAAGGCGTTCGATCACGCGGTGATCGATCAGGCATCGGCGGACATCGTGCGAACGGCGGAGAAGACGGGAGCGCAGGTCTCCGGTCCCATTCCGTTGCCGACGAAGACGCAGCGGTGGACCGTGCTCCGCTCGCCGCACGTCGACAAG
>DATEHJ010000116.1:0-9849 GCA_035279645.1 Gemmatimonadaceae bacterium | reverse complement strand
GGCATCGCGATCGCGTCGTCGGCGTAGAAGGCCGATAGCGTCACAGTGTCGCCGGCGACGGCAGCGGCCGCGAACTTCGTGTTGATGGCGTCGATCGTCTGCCTAACGGCAGCGGCGTCTGTGGTCGAACCACCGGCGAGGGTTGCCGTCGCTGGGGCCGCGGTGTCGATGCGGCGAGCCTGCTGGGTGGTGCAGGCAGCGACGGCGACGAGTGTGACCAGCGCGAGACAAGATGAGCGCACGACGGCACCTCCGAGAAATGACGGGGGTCCTTATCATGCGCTCACGTCGATCGTGAGGCAAGGTCAGCGCGCCGCCCCACCCTCCCGCGCGGCCGTGGTCGTCGCCCGCCGCTCGTAACGCACCTTGCCGCCGAGGATCGTGAGGTCGACGTGCGCCGTCGGAATCTCATCGTCCGGGACGGTCATGATGTTCTTCGACAACACGACGATGTCCGCATACTTGCCGGGCGTTAACGACCCCAACTCTTTCTCCTCGAATGACGAGTACGCGTTATTGAGCGTGTATGCACGCAGCCCTTCCTCGCGCGACACGCGCTGCTCGGGGACGAACACGACGCCCTCGCGCGTCTTCCTGGTCACGCTTCCATAAAAACTCATGATCGGATCCACGTCTTCGACGGGCGTGTCGGTGCCGTTCGTGACGACGACGCCGGCATCCATGAGCGAGCGCCACAAATACGACGTCTTGCGTGCTCGCTCTTCGCCCAGGCGCTTGGCGACCCACGGGCCGTCGGAAATGGTATGCACGCCTTGCATCGACGCGATGACGTCGAGCTGCTTGAAACGCGGAATATCGGCGGGATCGATGTGTTGCGCGTGCTCGATACGCCAACGCAGATCGTGCTTCGCTGGATTGTCTCGGAAGATGCGCTCGTAGACGTTCAGCACCTCACGATTCGCCCGATCGCCGATGGCATGGATGTTCACCTGAAAGTCGTGCTTCATCGCGACGCGAGCCGTTGCTTCGATCGCCGCCACTGGCTTGAGCGTGAGTCCCGTGCTCGAGAGCAGATCCGTGTACGGCTCGAGCAGCCACGCACCGTGCGAGCCTAACGCGCCGTCGATCTGCTGCTTGATCGAGCGCACGGTGAGCATGCCGTTCGCGTAGCCGAGCATGCGATAGCTGTCGAGCTTTGCGTCGAGCGCGGAGTCCGTCTCGAAGCGAACCATCACGTAGAGCCGCACCGGCAGCTTTCCCTCGCGGGCGAGCTCCTTGAAGCCGTCGATCGTGGCGAAGCTGGCACCCGCGTCGTGGAAGCTCGTTACGCCCTTCGACAACGCATCGTCACCCGCAAGCTGCACGATCTTGCGGAAGCGCGCGTTCTCCTCCGTCTTCGTTAGGTGCGGCAGCTTCGCCTCCGCGCGCTGCATGAGGCCCTGTGCCGACTCCTTGAGCAGCCCAGTGGGATTGCCGATGGAATCTTTCACAATCTCGCCGCCGGCGGGGTTGGGCGTATCGCGGTCGACGCCGGCGAGCTTGAGCGCCGCACCGTTCACGAACGACGCATGGCCGCTTGCGTGCTCGAGAATCACCGGATTGCGCGGACTTACCGCATCGAGTGAGCCGTGCAGCGGTACGCCCTCCACGTTAGGCTGTGGGACGCGGATCCACTTTTCCTGATGCCATCCACGTCCCTCGATCAATGTGCCCGGCTTGGCAGAAGCGGCCGCGTCGCGCACCTGCACCACGATATCGTCCCACGTCTGCGCCTTGGTGAGATCGAGCACGAGCTTCGATTCACCAAGGCCCGTGTAGTGCCCATGGCCGTCTATGAACCCCGGAATTGCGAGGCGGCCATGCAGGTCGACAACACGCGTCTTCGGACCGACCCAGCGCTGGATCTCCGAGTCGCTTCCAACGGCGGCGATGCGGTTGCCGCGTACCGCGATTGCTCGAGCGCGCGGATGCTGCGAATCGACGGTGAAGAGGTCGCCGTGGAGAAGGACGAGATCGGCATGACTCTGTTGCGCCTGAGCCACGCTCGTGATGAGGATCGCGCCGAAGGCCGCGAGGAGAAGGCGGGAAGTAGACACGGACGCTCCGAAAAGACGGGTGACGAAGAATGATGACCCCGAGTCCGACGCGTTGCCAGTGAGCCCGGCTAGATTCGTCGCATGCGCCTTCGCGTTAGAACTTTTGCTCTCATCCTCTGCGTCGCGGGGTGCAGCGCCGCGGCGAAGCGCCTTTTCACCGCACCGACGGTCGCATTTCGTGGCGTGGCGCTCGAGGGAATCACGCCGTTGGGCGGGCGCATCCGCGTGAATCTGCTCGTTCGAAACCCGAACCCGTACAGTCTTTCGACGTCGGGCATGACGTACGAGCTGTTCGTGCGCGACACCATCGCCGTGGCGAGAGGAGTCGACACGACGCATCACAGCGTGGGCGGTCACGATTCACTGCTCGTCGCGCTCCCGCTCGACGTGAGTCTGCGCGGCATTCTCGCCGCCGGCAACGCGGTGGTCGGCTACGGAATGGTGCCATACCGTCTCGTCGGCGACATCTCGGCCGACACACCGATCGGGACTCGACGGATTCCCTTCGATCAGAAAGGAGAATTCGCGCCGGTCAAGCCGTAGGCGCGCGTGGTGCGTCTGTTATCCCGAGCGCAGTGAGCGATCCGCACTGCCGATCTCCGGCAGTGGCCCGCGCCTCGCCGCGGCGCCGAGGGGCATCGCTTCCTGCTTGCGCCGCGCGACTTCGAGAGCCGTTATGCATGTCGTCAACCACACCGCGCCCGCGGCCAGGCCGCCGATGACGTCACTGAAGAAGTGCAAGCCGAGATAGAGCCGGCTGTACCCGACCGCAAGGACGAGCGCCCCTCCGACCGCGACCGCGAGCGCGCGCCAGAAGCGGGAGGTCGTTAGGCACATAACGAAGTAGGCGATCATACCGTAGCCCACGAGGGCGCCGAGGACGTGGCTGCTCGGAAAGCTGAACGATGTCTCGGTCGCATATGAGACCTCGAAGATCGGCCGCTCGCGATGAATCGCGTGCTTGAGCGACCACGCCAGAAGCTCGCTGCCGGCGAGCGCGGCGAGCCAGCACGCGAACGCCAGCCGTCCACAGCGCCACGCATACCAAAGGGCGAATCCGACGCCGAGGATGGCCGTCGCCGTGAGGGTGCCGAAACGCGAGATGACCATCGAGATCTCGACGCCGGTCGGCGTCGCGATGCCATGCAGCGTCTCGGCGAGCTCGAGGTCGAATTGCACGATCGCGGTCTTCGACAACACGCTCTGCGCGATCGCGCCGAACACGACAAGCAGCACGAAGCTCACACCCAGCCCGAGCGTGAGGTTGAGACCGAGGTAATTGGCCGGCGAAAATCGGCGGAAGAGAATTGTCTGGGCGCGCGGCGACCGATGCGCGAGCCATCGCACCGGCTGAGACATCAGGACGCGGTGCCAGATTGTGCCTTCGGCGCGCCAGGTCGCGTCGACGTCCTCGATGAGCCAGCCACCAGCGACGGCGAGCGTCACGAGCGCGGCCAGCCCGAAGCCAGCCACCAGCCCAGCGCGCACGAGCTGGTGGTAGAACTGCGCCTGGTGATGGCCGAAGAAGTAGCCGATGGCGCAGAACGCGGCGGCCCAGATCGCGGCGCCGGCGAGGTTGTACAGCGCAAAACGCCGCGCGTCCATCTGTGATACGCCGGCGACGAGCGAGATGAGCATACGCACAACCGGCACGAAGCGGCCAAACAATATGGCGCTCGTGCCGTGGCGCTCGAAGAAGCGGTGTGCCCGGCCGAGCGTCTTCGCGCCACCGTGGGCGCGCCGCGTGATGAAGCTCGAGCCACTCCGGCCGAGGTAGAACGCGGCCATGGTCCCGGCGGTCGTCGATAGCGTCGCAACGAGGAACACCAACACGAGTGAGAGGTGTCCGCGCGCGGCGAGCGCGGACGCCGTCACCACCGTCGTGTCGGTGGGAAAAGGAATCGCCAGCCCTTCACCAAAAAGGAAAAGGGCGATCACCGCGTAGCCGTAGTGTGCTACCAGTCCAACAAGATGCGCAGCCACAACGAACGAGTGGGCAGCTTCGATGCCACCCGTTCAGGGCGCTGCTCCTATTTCTGGAACACGAGCATCGTCGTGCTGCCAAAAACGATCTCGCTGCCGATCGAGAGCGTTCCCCCGCTCACCGTCCCCGTAAAGGTCAATCCATTGAACGCGTCGCTGAGTGTGATCGAGTTGTCCGTCACCGTGTACGAGCCACCGATGGGCGCGGTGAAGCCGAACACCTCGTTCGTCGTTAGGTCCGTGCCGCGAAGGGTGAGTGTGCCCTGCCAGTTGTTGCCCGTCGACAACATCACGCTGCCGCTGACGAACTCGTCCTTCTCTTGAGTATCCTGATAAAAAACTGCCGGGATCTTGTTGCCATCCACGGTCTGCAGCGTGTAGCTCCCCGTGATCGGATCCGGATCAAGATTCGTGTCCCCGCTGCACGCGATGCACAACATCGCGAGGGACGCCAGCACGTACCGACGCATAACGCCTCCTTGAAGTGAATGCGTCCCCCAATTTCCCCTGCCACGCCGGACGCCTTGGCACGCTGCGAACGCAAAAGGCGGGCGCGGATCAGGGATCGAGAGCGGAAACACACGCGACTCGTTATGCGTCACCCGCGTTTCAAGGAGGCGCTAGGGCGGTTGTAGGGAATTCCCCTTCAGGCGACTGCGCGGCGTCGTGATCAGGACCTCTTGCGCGGCACCTTCGCGCCCTTCTTGCGCGCTTCGGACAATCCAATCGCGATCGCTTGCTTGCGGCTCTTCACTTTGCCGCCATGACCACTCTTGCCGCGCTCGAGAGTGCCGCGCTTGCGCCGACGCATCGCACTCTCGACGCTCTTGCTCGCGCCACGACTGTATTTTCGTCTGCTCGATTTTCGAGATCGTTTCTTCGCAGCCATGACCCCTCCCGGTCGGAAGCTGAGGATTCCGGAACGGGCCCGACCGGTGCAAGCACGATACCGTCCTGCACAATTCACCGCGCCATCCGATACTCGAAGGGAGCACCTGCGTGGATGGACGACTCTTGGAGTATCGCAATGGAACTCTCGAACGAGCTAACGACGCAACAGGCGCTGGAACCGGCGCGGACGGCGACATCTGAGTGTTGGGTATACACCGCGGAGTACGGAATAGAAGAAGTGACACTTCCCGCCGCGCAATCGACGCTCACCGTCGAGGGGAAAAAGCTGCGTCCGTGGTGCCTGCTCGATCGATCGATCCTTGGCTGCGCACTCGCCATTCTGTACAGCGCCGAGGCACCTTCGCGCGAGCTGCGCGAGGTCGTGACACAGCTAGCCCGCAGGCGCTTCGCGAATCGCTCCTGGTTCCCGCGCGCGGATCGCGAATCGTAGAGACTCGGTCATGGGTCATGCGATCCACGACAGAGACACACGACGGGGGCAATGTTAGCGGCGCTCATGGCGGCGCCGGAAATTTGACTGCCGCGCATTCGCGTCGGCTAGGTCAGCATCACGCCGCTCTCCACTGCCAGGGTTGCGGAGATGAGGTACCGAATCGGATCCGCGCGGCGCTTCGACCTGCCTCTTCCCGCCGGCGTGGTACGAAACCCGAACCGCTGCATCTCCAACAGGTCGCTTACGAGGATCGACTCGTAGTCCAACACGTCGCCGCTCGGCGAGCGCAGCTCGAGGTGTTCGACCTCCTTCGCGCTGGCGATCACTCGCTTTCCTTCCGGTGAGCGCTCGAAGATCTCCAGCACGCGATCGGGGTCTTTTTCCGCGTCATTCTCCGAGAGATGCTCGCGTTGCATCATCGTTCTGAGGTCGAAGAGCGCCGGCGCCATCGCCGTCAAGGCGGGCAGGATCATCATGCCGCTCTCCGCGGGTTGAAAGACGCCAGCCAAGTGGCGGCTGTGCGCGTCGCCTAGCGCGAAATCGGTTGCTCCCACGAGAATTCCGCGCGACCAGAGCGTGTATGGCATCGTGTTATCGGGTTCGGGTCGCGACAACCTAGGCCACGAGGCGTCTCGACCACGGACCCAACTCTTGCTCGACGTATCATTTATTTGTGTCGGCACCGCCGCTCCATGCAATTCGCGTCCATTGCCCGAGCTCTGGACGGAAGGGACGAGAGACGCGAAACTAGCGCGATGGCACCCGTTCGCGTCGGACTGATCGGTTATGGCTTGGCCGGCTCCGCCTTCCACGCGCCACTCATCGCCGTGTTACAGGAACTGGGGCTCGCCGCGATCGTTACGAGCGATCCCGAGCGGCGCGCGAGAGCTGCTCGCGATCATCCGAACGCGCGCATCGTCGACACAGCGGACCGACTATGGGATCTCGCAGGAGAGCTCGATCTCGTCGTCGTCGCGACGCCCAATCGGACGCACGTGCCGCTTGCGCGCGCGGCCCTCGAGGCAGGATTGGCCGTCGTCGTCGACAAGCCGTTCGCGCCGACCGCCGCGGAAGCGCGTGCGTTGATCGACGAGGCACGCATGCGTCAGCGTCTGCTCACCGTCTATCAGAATCGGCGATGGGACGGCGACTTCATTACCGTTAGGCAGTTGGTGGCTGGCGGCGCGTTAGGCACGGTGTTCCGATTGGAGTCGCGTCTCGATCGGTGGCGACCGATTCCCAAGGGAGGTTGGCGCGAGCGAGGCGATCCGGGCGAGGCGGGCGGACTCCTGTACGATCTGGGCAGCCATCTCATTGACCAGGCGCTGGTGCTGCTCGGGCCGGCGGCATCGGTCTACGCCGAGCTGGATCGGCGACGCGAGCGAATGGCGGTGGACGACGACGCGTTCGTCGCGATTACGCATATCTCCGGCGCGCGCTCGCATCTCTCGATGACGGCGGTCGCTGCGCAGCCGGGCGCGCGCCTGCGCGTCCTCGGCAGCAGTGGGGCCTATGTGAAGTTTGGCGCCGACCCGCAGGAGGATGCACTGCGTCGCGGGGAGCGGCCCGGCCCGCACTGGGGCGAGGATCCACGCGAGCGCTGGGGAACGTTAGGCGCCGGCGACGACGTGCTCCCCGTCCCGACGGCGCCCGGGGCGTACCAGGACTTTTACGCAGCCGTCGCGGCGGCGCTCCATGATGGTGGGCCGCCGCCGGTGGATCCTCACGATGCACTCGCCGGGCTCGAGGTCATCGAGGCCGCGCAGCGATCGGCGGCCGAAGGCGACGTGATCACACTCCGAGCACGAGTTGAGTGAACGCGTTAGCGCGTCTGCATCTCTATGTGACTCGCCGAGGGCACGACCTCTTCCTCGAGCGGCGCAGCCTAGGCCGCCGGCACGTACGGGCCGCCGCCCACCCCCTCGCGGATCGTGAGCCAATCGGTGCGGACGCGATCCCACTCCTGTATAAGCAACCCGCGCTCCTCGAACAGCAGCCGAATGCGGACGGCGTCGTAGCCGACGACTTCCTCGAGCACGGGAACGAGGACACTCAACGCATCGTCGCTGATCACCGTCCGGCGCGCGATCTGGGCGATGTGGCGCGCCTCCGACGCGGCAATCGTTAGGCCGTCGCCGCGATTGACGTGGAGCATGACGTGAATGTCGGAGCTTCCGTCGCCGACGTAGACGACGCGCTCACGCGGGACGCCAAGTCGCGCGCGCAGATCGTCGACCGCGGCAACCTTCCCATAACCGGCCGGCACCCGCAAGACAGCCGCGATCTCGCCGGTCGACGCGTCGAACTCGAGCTGCGTCCCGATGATCCGTTCCGGCGGAACGATGCCGTGGAGCGCCGCGTTCACCACCTCCTGCGGCGCCGCCGAAACGACGTAAAAATCGAAGTGATAACCATCGATGCCGCGCTCGAGACAATCGACGAGGACACCGATGTTTCGCTTGAGGCGGACGCGACGTCCGGCGCTCACGAGATCGTCGCGGCGTACGCAACGAAACTCGGGATCATGGCGCAGCAAGTAGGTGAGCTCGGCGCCGGACTGCACGAGATTCAGCTTGGAGAGTCCGACGACTTTCTCGGCGAAGCCGGCGAGGCCGAGCGATTCGCTCAGCAGATGGCCGGAGTCGTTGAAGCTCAGTGTTTGATCGAAGTCGCTCACGAGCAGATAGTGCCTCGCCATGCGTTGCCTCCCCTTACAACGAAAGCGCCCCCGCTTCGAATCGAGGCGGGGGCGAGTTTCGCTAGCGTATTGTCAGTGCACGCCAGTCACGTTCGCGCCATCCGCTCGCGCCGCCCGAACTGTCGGGCGTCGATAAGCAGTTGCTGATGACGAAGGACGCGCACTCTCATGGCATGCACGATCACGGATTCATCTCGAGGCCGACATCGGCGCCTGTCGGAATGTAGACGATCGGTGCCAAAGATCAATCGCGCCGCTCGACGACATCGATCGTGAAACCGAACGGATCGACGATGTAGAAGCCCCGATCGCCGCCGCGAACGACGCGGCAGCCCGCGCTCTCGAGGGCGACGCGCGCCTTCACGACATCGGGTACGTCGAGCGAGGGGATGAACGATCGCCGCCCGGCGCGCGACGCGGCACGATTCACCCACAGCCGGAAACTTCCGGCGTCGAGCTCGAGATGCTCGTCGTCAAATGACCGAATGCTAAACCCGAGCGTGCCGGCATAGAACGCTTTGGCGTCGACGAGGCTCTCGACCTCGATCGCAATGTCGCGGTTGGCTCGAAATGGACCGCCAGACTCGGCATGCTCGCGCAGCTTGCGCATCACTGTCGACCAGCCGCCGTTGTAATCGTCGAAGTCGGCGCGGACGTCGTCGAACCCGTCGTGCGTCATCGTCACGAGCGTGCCGGTCGGCGTGGTCGTGAGCTCGTAGCGCACTGTCGTCAGGGGCAAGCCGGGGTACCGCTCGTCCCACCATGAGTAGGCAAGAAGTCGCGGCGGGTCGAGCGCGAGGATCTCTCCGCCTAACCCGAATTCCGCCCCGTCGGGGCCACGCCAGCGCGACAACCATTTGCCGCCGACGCGCGGATCCAGCTCCCAGTGCATCGACGGATAGCTGGAGCGATCGCCCCACCAGGCGAGGAGTTGCGCCGGGTCAGTGAGTGCCTCGAAGATCCGCGCCGGCGACGCCTCGATCTCGATCTGCTCGACGATGCGGCGGGCCATGACGGTCGTTCCTCCATACGAACTCTCAATTTTGCTATGCATTGTCGCCTCCCGCTCCCGATTCGACGTACGCTTTGAGGCTGCGGAGATTCGTTTGCCAGAACTCTCGGTACTGCGCGATCCACTCGTCCACGCGACGAAGCGGCGTGGAGTCCAGCTCGTACACCCGATTGCGCCCCTCACGCCGCACGCGCAGGAGTCCCGCGCGCACGAGCACGCGCACGTGTTTCGATACTGCCGGGCGACTGATGCGGAAACCGCGCGCGAGCTCGCCCGCCGTTAGGCGGCGTCGCGCGATCCGCTGGACGATCGTGCGCCGTGTCGGATCGGCGATGGCGGCGAACACCGCATCGGCGGCGAGAGGTGATCTGTAACTCATTGGTTACATATTATATGCAGCGCACGCCAGCTTGTCAAAAGACGGCGCCTACGGATGGCGCGGCCGACCGATCAGCGCGATTCCCAGCCGCCGCAGCCAGTCAACGAAGGCGCGACTGAGCAGCGGTACGAGTCGCAGAGGCTGGCTCGTGGTCGGAGGGGGGACCGTCGGAATCGCACCGGCGACGCGAGGCGTTGTCGGCGGGACTACCGCGGGCGGCAAGGGCTCCGCTTGGAGCTCGACAAGGAGCGGCCCTTCAAGAGTCCCACGCAAGCACTCCGTGAATTGCTTGAAGAGCTGCCTGTTGACCGACTCGATCATCCCGCGCCCGAACTGCGCCGCCTTGCCAACGATGTCCACGTCGGCGACGACCTG
>DATEHJ010000115.1:0-10071 GCA_035279645.1 Gemmatimonadaceae bacterium | reverse complement strand
GATCTCGTCCTGTTCGACCCCGCGACAGTCGCCGATCGCGCGACGATCAAGAATCCACACGCGATGTCCACCGGCATCAGGACAGTGTGGGTGAACGGGGAAGTGGTGTTCGAAGACGCCAAGACGACGGGCCACTATGCGGGGCGCGTGCTGCGACGCGCCGGGGGTTCGAATGCGATCGACGATTTTGTAGAAGCGGAGATGCAGCGGCAGCGGATTCCTGGCGTTGCCGTGGGGATCATCAACAAGGGGAAGGTGACGACGCGTGGGTACGGCTTCGCGAACGTGGAGCTGATGGTGCCGGCCACCGACGAGACGATCTTCCAGAGTGGATCGTTAGGCAAGATGTTCACGGCGACGGCGGTGATGCTCCAGGTGGAAGACGGAACGCTCTCGCTGAGCGACCCGCTCACCAAGTTCTACGCCGACGCTCCGGCGAGCTGGCGCGCGATTACCGTTCGCAATTTGCTAAATCATACGTCAGGCATCCCCGACTATACGACGAGCGAATTCGACTACCGAAAGGACTACACCGAAGACGAGCTCGCGCACATGGCGTTCGCGCAGAAGCTCGAGTTTCCCGCCGGCTCGCGCTGGAACTACAGCAACACCGGCTACGCCCTCCTTGGCTTCATCGTGCACAAGGTCTCGGGGAAGTTCTACGGCGACGTGCTTGCCGAACGTGTGTTCAAGCCGTTAGGCATGACGTCGGCGCGCGTCATCAGCGAAGCGGACATCGTGCCGAATCGGGCGGCGGGCTACGAGCACGTCAACGGCAAGCTCGCGAATCAGAGCTGGGTCGCGCCGAAGCTGAACACCACTGCCGACGGCTCGCTCTACTGGTCGGTCCGTGACTTGGTCGCGTGGGACACGGCGGTGAAACGGCGCGCGATCCTGAAGCCGGAGAGCTGGAACGAGATTCTGACGCCCGTGCGCCTCGCGAGCGGCAAGACCTATCCCTACGGTATGGGATGGTCGCTCGAGCAACGCGGCGGGAAGCCGCTGCAGGAGCATGGCGGCTCCTGGCAAGGATTCCGTACGCAGCTGTCACGATTTATTGGAGACAGCCTCGACATCATCGTGCTCGCCAATTCCGCGGAGGCTGATCCGGCGCGGATCGCCGATGGCATCGCCGCGATTATCCATCCCGACCTGACGATCAAACCGCCATCGCCGATCGCCGATCGCGAGCCGCAGGTCGCGGATCGTGTCGCCCGGCTCCTCGACACGATCCGCAGCGGCAGACTGACGCTTGACGAGTTTGCGTACGTACGCGCCGGTTTCTTTCCGGACGCGGCGCAGTTCTACAAGAACCAACTTCAGATGCTCGGGCCCCAGCAACGACTCGTCCTGCTCGACCGTCGGGAGATTGGCGACGACCGCGTGTACACGTACGAGGTCGTGTTCCCGTCCGGCTCTCGTTATGTGCGCGTGGCGCTCGCACCTGACGACAAGGTGGCTTCGTTCTCGATGCGCCCGAGGCCCTAAGGCTACTGCTGGTTCTGTCCCTGACCGTTCTGATTGGTCGTGGTCGGCCGACTCGCCGCCATCGCGGCCGACGGCGTGGCGATCGAGAGCACCGCGGGCAGCGCCACGGCCGCCGCACCGGCGAACGTCAGCTTCCGTACGAGATCGCGCCGGCTCACGGTGGCATCTTCCAGGAGATGCGCGTTCGCGAGCTTGTCGAGCGCGTACTCGACGACCGACTCGTCTGGCTCGACTCCCAACTCGCTGCCGATAAGCGCTGCTAATTGTTGCACGGAGCGGGCGCCGTCGCTGTGCTCCCACACGAGGCTCGCCGAGCGGTTGAGCGAGTGTGCTTCCTGGCGCGTTTCATCGTAGATGATCGTCTCGTCGCCAACATGGTCGACAAGGAGGCCAGTGTGCCGCGACTTGGGGTAGTTGGGGTGATCCATGTTGCCTCGCTCAAGGTAAAGATGTGGAACACAGTTCGAGTATCTGCGCAGCCAGTGGCCCCGCATCGCCTCGCGGGCCACGCAACGACGTCACTCCCGATGCGGCCGCGCACAGCATTCTGAGTGCATCGGCCGGGCGACTCCGCGCCGCGAGAGTGTTTTCTAACAGCGCCAGGACCGTCTCACCGGGTGACATCGGTGCCAGCTCCCAAAGCGCCGGAGCGGATTCCGCGGTACCGGGCTGGTACTGGGTAACGATCACCATGCGAACCGGAATCGCCGCGTCGCCAATGGTGGCGCCGAGCGCTGCGGGATGGACCGACTGAGTGCGGCCAGTGTCGTCGCGAATTCCGAGTGCCCGCGCGAACGGATGCACGAGTCCCGCGTCATCGAACACCGCGTACTCGTCGGAGTAGTACGTCGCGCCGGCACGGACGAGTGCCGCGACGAGTGAGCTCTTGCCGGCGTGCGTACGTCCAGGAATCAGAATCGCACCGCCGCGCCATCCGACGACGCCGGCGTGCACGAACAACCGCGTGCGCGCGCATGCCGCGACCCTGAAATGCAGTTTGCTCTGCAGGGTGTCGAGCAGCTCATCGAGATCGGTGCTGTGCGCGCTGCGCTCGGCGTCCTCGTAAAGGACGTGCGCACGGCGATCGTCGGCAACGACGACGGAATACAACGCATCGACCTCGCGCTCGTTGCTCAACCGCGCGCCGGGCGGAATCACGCGGTGCAACGCGGACGACGTGCTGCGGTCGGATGATCGAAGACCGACACGCATGCCATAGGCGTCGAGAGAAAGGCCCGTCGACCACGCGACGCGCTCGAGGTGCTCCGCTCGGGCCGTACCAGGTCGCAACACTAGGTCCACCGAACGTTCCTCGAGGAGGTGTTACGACCTTGACGTAATGAGCCTGTCGAGCAAGTAAGATCCAAACGAGCGACGGAGCGCGCAAGGCTGTTCAGCGCAGCCAGCGTCGCCCTGTTGCATCAATGCAACAGGGCCACGTTAGGCACCCAAGCATCCGGCTATTTGCCCGAGGTCGGAGTCGGCACAGGACGCGTGCTGCTTGCCGCCATGGCCGGACTCGGCGCGGCGATCGAGAGAACCGCCGGAAGCGCGACGGCCGCCGCACTGGCATACGTCATTCGCCGAACCGCATCGCGGCGCGTGACGTTCTCATCCTCCAGCAGGTGCGCGGTCGCGAGCTTGTCCAGGGCGTATTCGACGATGGACGAGTTCGCGTTCGTCCCCAATTCGGTGCCGACGATGATCGCCAGCTCCTGCACGGAGCGCGTTCCATCGCTGTGCTTCCACACGATGCTCGCCAACCGGTTGAGCGCGTGTGCTTCCTGTCGCAGCTGGTCGTAGACGATGGTCTCGTCGCCGATCTGGTCGATGAGGAGGCCGCTTCGTCGCGACATCGGGTACGTGAGATCTGGGCGTTCCATCATGCCGCCTCGAGGGTGTTCGGCGAGAGGAGAAGGGCGTTCATAATCAGCGGCCACAAGGCTATGCGCAAGACTCGCATGAACTATTGGCCTTCCGGCCAATTCCGATCGGACATCTGCGTCGTGTAACTGCTAAAACCTCCAGACACGATACCTCGCAGGCGTATCGCTATTGATATCGGCCCGTATCAATTGAGCCTCTTTATGACCGATCTGAGTCACCAGGTCAACGACGCGCTCCAGCGCGACATACTGCCGATTCCCGATGTCACGCCGGTTGGCGCGACAACATTCGACGCCAAGGATCCCGAAACCAAGTATCGGCCGATCGTGCCACTTCGTCCACCGACGGGCGCGCCTAACGTCTTGATCGTGTTGATCGACGACGCCGGCTTCGGCGCGGCGAGCGCGTTCGGCGGCCCCATTGCGACGCCGAGCTTCGAGCGGCTGGCCGCGGGTGGCTTGAAATACAATCGCTTTCACACGACGGCGCTCTGCTCGCCGACGCGCGCGGCGCTCCTGTGCGGCCGCAATCATCACACGGTCGGCATGGGCTCGATCACCGAGCTCGCGACCTCAGCGCCAGGCCAGAACTCGATCCGACCGAATACCTGCGCGCCGCTGGCGGAGATACTGAAGTTGAACGGTTACTCAACCGCGCAGTTCGGCAAATGTCACGAAGTGCCAGTATGGGAGACGAGTCCACTCGGCCCATTCGAACACTGGCCGAGCGGCGGCGGCGGCTTCGAGTACTTCTACGGATTCATCGGCGGGGAGACGAATCAGTACTATCCGGCGCTGTACGAGGGGACGACACCGGTCGAGCCATCGAAAACGCCGGAACAGGGCTATCACCTGACAACGGACCTCACCGACAAGGCGATCAAGTGGGTGCGGCAGCAGAAATCGCTCGTCCCGGACAAGCCCTTCTTCATGTATTTCGCGCCGGGCGCGACGCACGCTCCCCATCACGTCCCGAAGGAGTGGAGCGACAGATACAAAGGAAAGTTCGACCAGGGCTGGGATGCGTTGCGCGAGGAGACGTTCAAGCGCCAGAAAGAGCTGGGCGTCATACCTAACGATTGCCAGCTCACGCCGCGCCACACAGCCATTCCGGCCTGGGACACGATCACACCCGAGATGAAGCCGGTGCTCGCGCGCGAGATGGAGGTGTACGCGGGGTTTCTCGAACACGTCGATCATCATGTCGGCCTGCTTGTCGACGCGCTCGCCGACCTCGATGTCTTGAACGACACACTGATCTACGTCATCATCGGTGACAACGGCGCGTCGGCGGAGGGATCGCTCCAGGGAACGTTCAACGAGATGATCACGCTCAGCGGATTCGGCGCGCTCGAGACTCCGGAGTTTCTCCGCGAGCACCTCGACAAGTTCGGCGGACCGGAGGCGTACAATCACTACGCCGTCGGCTGGGCGCACGCGATGGACACGCCGTATCAGTGGACGAAGCAAATCTCTTCACACTGGGGCGGCACGCGCAACGGCACCATTGTGCACTGGCCGCACGGCATCAAAGCAAAGGGCGCAATCCGGTCGCAATTCCATCACGTGATCGACGTCGCGCCAACGGTGCTCGAGGTCGCACATCTATCGCAGCCGACGACGGTGAACGGCGTTCTCCAGAAGCCGATCGAAGGAGTGAGCATGGTGTACTCCTTCGACGATGCAAAGGCCGCCGAGCGGCACGACACGCAGTACTTCGAGATGTTCGGCAACCGCGGCATCTATCACCGCGGCTGGACCGCGGTGACGAAGCATCGGACGCCGTGGGAAACGGGCACGATCAAGACTGTGCCCTTCGACGCCGATTGCTGGGAGCTCTACGACACGAACACGGACTGGTCGCAGGCGAAAGATCTCGCGAAGGAGCAGCCGGAGAAGTTGGCGGAGCTGCAGCGTCTCTGGTTGATCGAAGCTGTCAAATACAACGTGCTGCCACTCGACGATCGGATGGCCGAGCGAGGCAACTCGGATGTCGCGGGACGGCCAACGCTCGTGAAAGGGGATCGGCAGCTGCTTTTCGGCGGAATGGGGCGGCTCACCGAAAGCTCGATTCTCAACTTGCATAACAAATCGTACGCCGTGACCGCGGACATCGTCGTCCCGAAGGAAGGCGCCGACGGAGTCATCATCGCCCTCGGCGGAATCACCGGCGGTTGGAGCCTGTACGCGAAAGGCGGGACGCTCAAACACTGCTACAACTTCTTCGGGCTCGAGCAGTACTACGCCGAGAGCAAATCAACCTTGCCCGAGGGGCGCCATCAGGTACGGCTCGAATTCGCGTATGATGGCGGCGGCCCCGCAAAGGGCGGTGAGCTGACGCTGTATGTCGACGGCAAACCGGTCGGCGAAGGGCGCATCGAGCAAACTGAGCCCGCGTTGTTCTCCGCCGACGAGACGTGTGACATTGGCACCGAGTACGGATCGCCGGTCACCACCGATTACAGTCGGATCGACTTCACGGGTACGGTGAACTGGGTGGAGCTGGCGTTCGGAGACGATGCGAAGGAAGCCGGCCACTACATGAAGCCGGAGGAGCGGCTGCACCTCGCGATGGCGGTTCAGTAAGTACGGCACAATTGTCCGGCGGGTACGTCACCTGACGTATCCCCCGTGACCGTTGCGGGCGCGACACTGGAGCATGCCCGAGCTCTGGTATCGCGCCCTTCTGCACGTCGTCGCGCGCATCTACTATCGCCGCGTACGCGTCGTTCGCCTCACGCCGTTCCCCGCGGGCGAGCGTCCGGTGCTGTACGTCGGACTCCATCGCAACGGAGCGGTGGACGGCATTCTGTACAAGAGTGCCTTTCCGCGCGCCGTCTTCCTGATCTCACGGCAGCTCGTCCGCAGCTGGTTCGCGCGGTTGTTTTTCACCGGCATTCCAGTCACGCGCGACAAGGACGAGCACGAGCCGTCATCGCGCCGGGACAATGCGCGTGCGCTGGCCACGGCAGTCGATCATGTCGTCGCCGGCGGGGATTTGTTCGTATTTCCTGAAGGCACGAGCGATCTCGGTCCGCGTCACCTGCCATTCAAGCCCGGTGCGGCGAAAGTGTTGGCGGGGGCGATGGAGCGGGGTGTCACGCCAGTCGTCTTACCGCTCGGAATCTTTTACGAGGCGGCGCCGACGTTCCGATCCGACGTTTGCATCGTCGTCGGCGCGCCGATCGACGTAGCCCAGTGCGCGGCGATCGAAGATCAGCGAAGGCAAGTTGCGGCGCTGATGGCTCGCATAACGACTGGCCTCGAAGAGATCGCCGTCGAGGCGACCGACGCGTGCGCGCTGCGCCGCATCGAGACGCTGGCGGCGCTCGCCGATGACGACATGGGTGAGACTCGTTGGCGCAGGCAGCGGACGCTCGCCGCGCGCACGCTTCCCGCACCAGTAGACGAGCGTTGGCGCCACCTCGCTCGCGAGATCGAGACGCGGCGCACGGCAGTCGATCGCGCGGGGATTCCCCGATTCTCGCGGCGCGGAGCAATCTGGAACGCGGGCTGGATCGGCGTGCAACTGCTGCTCGTCTCACTCGCCTTCCTGGGGAATTGGTTTCCGCTCGCGGCTGCCTGGCGCGCGGGTAGGCAGCTGTCCGACGCGCCGAACACGATCGCGATCTGGCGCATTCTGATCGGCGTGCCGGTCACCGCGGTCTGGTGGCTCGGCATCGCAATCGCCGCGACCGCTTGGAGGTCAGCGTGGCTGCTTCCCGCGTACGCGGCGATCACGCTCCTCGGTCTCGTAGCGTATCCGGAGCTGTGCGAGCGCTGGCCGAAGCTCAGCAACTCTTTCCGCAACGCGTCTCGAGACGACGTCGCGGCAATCGCCGGGTGGGTGCGCGATGTCGCTGCCTAACGCGTATCCACCCGAGCGCGCCAGGCTGCGACTCGTGCTGGCGGCCGGGCGCTCGCCCGCCGCCGACGCCGGCGTATTGCCGCACGAAGTCGGCTTTTTTGCGCTCTACGCGCTCGTCATCGTGCGGCTGCTCACGTCGCCGCTCGGTGTCGCGTGGACGGAAGTCGGCATCTGGGCCTCGTTCGCCGCGACGAGCGCCGTCCTCATCGCGCTCACTCGCGAACACAGTGCGGCCTGGGCGTGGCGCGTTCGACTCGGCGGCTACGTCGTGCTCATGAACGCGGTGTACTTCCGCATGGGCGCGGTGTTCGCCGCGACCGCCGGCGTGCGCCGCGATTCCGCACTGCAGCGCGTCGACACGCTGCTCTTCGGCCAGCCCCTTCCGCTCTACTTCGACGGCGCATCACGCGTCGTGACCTCGGAGCTGTTGAGCTTCTGCTACCTCCTCCTCTTTCCATACATCCTCGTGAGCTGCGGGCGCCACCTCGTTAGGCTCCGGCGCGCGCCCGCGGAGGCACGGGCGTTCTATTCAGGCCTCTTTCTCGTGTATGCGATCGGGTTCGCGGGCTATCTGCTGGTCCCCGCGCAGGGCGCCTGGCTCGAGATGCCGCATGCATTCCACCACGACATCGCCGGCGGCTGGATAACGGCGCTCAATCGCGCCGTCGTCGAACGCGGCTCCAATCGCGTCGACGTCTTTCCGAGCCTGCACGTCGCCGCCAGCGCGTTCATGCTCTTCTTCGATCGGCGCTTCGCGCGCTGGCGCTATCAACTGTACCTGCCCGCGGCCGTCGGTCTCTGGATTTCCACGGTGTACCTGCGTTTCCACTACGGCATCGACGTGATCGCGGGCGCGCTGGTCGCCGCCATCGCGCTCCGCGTGGCCTTCGCGATTGTCCAACCCCCGCGCGCTTCGATCGAGGCGACTCCGACATGACATACGTATTCAAATTCTCCGATCCGCTGGCTCTTCAACCCGAGAACAGCGGCGGGAAGGGCGCCAACCTCGCCCTCCTCATGCAATCGGGTTTTCCGGTGCCGGCTGGGTTCGTGATTGCTCCCGCGGCGTATCGTGAAGCGACGATGTCGATCACGGCGTACGCAGCTGCCTTACGAGATCTGCGACACGACGATCATGCCGCGATCGAGCGCGCAAGCACGGCGATGCTCGCGGCCTTGCGTGCCGTGGTGATCCCACCGGAGCTCGCCGTCGAAGTGGCCGCGGCGTGCGAGGACCTCGGCGCACCGGCACGGTGGGCCGTTCGCTCGTCAGGCACGGCGGAGGACCTCGCCGGCGCCGCGTTCGCCGGGCAGCATGACACTTTTCTCAACTGCACGAGCGTCAACGACGTCCTGCGCCGCGTGCGCGATTGTTGGTGCTCGCTCTGGTCTCCCCGCGCGATCGCTTATCGTGCGAAGCTCGGCTTCGATCAGTCACAGGTTGCGATGGCGGTGGTCGTTCAGCGAATGGTCAAAGCCGACGTCGCCGGTGTCGCGTTCACGATGGATCCGGTCGGCGGCAGCCTCGATTCCGTCGTTATCGACGCCAATTTCGGACTCGGTGAATCGGTGGTGTCCGGCGGCGAAATCGATCATCTGATCGTCGATAAACGCAACTTCACCGTGACATCGCGACTGATCGCGCGCAAGACGACGCGCGTCATCGCGGCCGCCTCCGGGACGGGAACGCGCGAAGTCTACGTCGACGCGGCTGACGCCGATCGGCCCGCGCTGAGTGACGCCCAGGCGATCACCGTCGCGCGACTCGCCGCGCGCGTCGAGGAGCATTTCGGCTGGCCGCAGGATATCGAGTGGGCCATTGCCGGAACGCGGATCGCGCTCTTGCAGTCGCGCGCGGTCACGACGATCCCGCCGCGCTGGACGCGCGACGAGTCGGCCGAGCGCTTTCCGAACGTGGTGACGCCGCTGACGTGGGACTTCGTCGAGGAGGGATTTCATCGGTCGCTGAACCATTCGTTCGGGCTCATGGGCCTGCCCGCGTACGAGGGGAAGTGGTTCGCGAGCTTCGGGCACTACATCTACGGCAACCAGAACGCGGTCGAGCTGTACGCCCGGCGTTCGCCCGTGCCGGCGGTGCCACTCGCCGAACTTGTTAGGCATCTGCCCGGAATCATTCAGCGCTTTCGCTGGGTCGCCGAGCTGCCGCATGTATGGCACGACGCGCTCTCGCGGTTCCTCGGCGACATCGACGAGCTCCTCGCCGAGCCGATCGAGCAGTACGACCTCCCCGGACTCTGGAGCTACGTCGAGCGCGTGAACGCGGCCGGCACGCGGTACTTCCTGCCCAACATCGCGATCTCGATCGGTCACGGCGTGCTGCATCGCGGCTTGCGCGCGCTGGTGAGCGCGTGGGCTCCCGCCAATCACGTCGAAGGAGTGTGCGCCGCGCTGGTCGCCTGCGAAACGATGACGACCCGCGTCAACGCCGAGCTCCACACGCTGGCAGCCGTCGCGCGCGACGAAGGAATCGCCGAATCGCTGCTCGTTATGCGGAGCGACGTGCTGTGGGCGCGAGAATCGTCGAGCGACTCACGCTTCTGGGTAGGGATACGGCGCTTCATCGCGACGCACGGACATCGCGAGACGGACTTCGACGCCTATCATCCGACCTGGGCGGAGGCGCCGTGGGTGGTGCTCGACCACCTTCGCGCGCTCCTCAACGCGCCAGCCGATGCGCGCGTCGTCGATCACTCGTCGGCCGCGCAGGAATTGCAGCGGGCGATGCTCTCGGCGCTGCCGGCGGAGATGCGCACGCTTGCGGCACAGGTGGTGGCGTTGGCGCGTGAGTACACTGCCCTCGACGATCTC
>DATEHJ010000114.1:0-2622 GCA_035279645.1 Gemmatimonadaceae bacterium | reverse complement strand
ACCGAAGTGGCGCGGTACGAGCGTAAGCACGCCACCACCTCGATCGGGCGGTCGGAGGGTGATATCCGTTTTCCCGACGATCAGTTCCTCTCGCCGCTGCACGCGAAAATAACGTGGGAGGACGGTGGACTTTTCATCCGTGATCTTGGCAGCCGCAACAATACGTGGGTGTTCCTGGAGGAGCCGTATCGCCTCAATGACGGCGATCTGCTCCTGATCGGCTCCCAGGTGCTGCGATTCCGGCGGCTCGGCTATCCCGGACCTCATGCCACCGAGGCCGACGCGACCAAGCGCATGGGCAGCATGACTCCGAGCGCCGACATCGCCAGCCTCACGCAGCTCCGCACCGACGGCAGCTCACGCGACGTGATTCAATTGTCTCCGGGGCGCGACGTGCACATCGGGCGTGAGCGTGGCGACTGGATCTTCCCCTACGACCCCTCGATGAGCGCGCAGCATGGGACCGTGCGCTCCGAGGACGCCGATTTCGTCCTCGTGGACGACCACAGCCGGAACGGCATCGCGATCGCCGCGCGCGGAGCGATGCCGCTGCGACACGGCTCGCGGGTCATGGTCGGCGACAAGCTGCTGCGTATCGAGCTCCCGGATGGGATCCCGGACGCCGCCGCATGAAGATTTGTCCCGTCTGCAACACCGAATACCCCGATGACCTGAAGTTCTGCCCCAACGACGGGCAGACCCTGCGCTCAGCAGCGCCGGCCGGCGATCTCGTGGGACAGGTAATCGCGGATCGTTATCACGTCGTGAAGAAGCTGGGCGAGGGCGGGATGGGCCAGGTGTATCTCGCCGAGCACGTCAAGATGGGACGGCGCAGCGCGATCAAGGTGATGAATCCGTCGATGGTGCACGATCCCGACGCCGTCGCCCGGTTCAATCGCGAAGCATCGAATGCCAGCCGGATCAACCATCCCAACGTCTGCGCGATCTACGATTTCGGCGAGACGCCCGACGGACTCATCTATCTCGCGATGGAGCTCATCGAGGGCGAGCCGCTCACCGATCTGCTCGAGCGTGAAGGGGCGCTGCCGCTCGCGCGCGCGGCCGACATCTTCCGCCAGACTGCCGACGCGCTGCAGGTGGCCCACGATCTCGGCATCGTGCACCGCGATCTGAAGCCCGACAACATCATGCTCAGCCGCAGGAAGGGCGGCGGGGATACGGTGAAGGTCGTCGACTTCGGCATCGCGAAGGCCGTCGGTGGCGACGACGCGGGGCAGAAGGTCACGAAGACCGGCCTCGTGATCGGCACGCCGGAATTCATGAGTCCCGAGCAGCTCTCGGGCGACACGCTCGATGGGCGCAGCGATCTCTACTCGCTCGCGCTCGTGTTTTACCGGATGCTCGCCGGCAAGCTGCCGTTCGAAGCCACGACGGTGCAGGAAACGATGATCAAGCGGCTGACCGACGAGCCGCTCAAGCTCGCCGAAGCGCGCCCCGATCTGTCTTTCCCGCCGGGATTGCAGCCGGTGCTCGACACGGCGCTCGCGCGCACGCCCGCGGAGCGGTATCAGAACGTGTCGAAGTTCGCCGCCGACGTCGCCTCGATCACCGGACGGGGGGGCTCTGCAACGGTCGCGATACCTCGCACGCGGGGCGGCACCGATGCCGAGAGCAAGACGCAGCTGCTCGATCCCTCCTCGGCGACACCGACGACGCGGATCTCGGCTCAGGTCAAGCCGCCGCCCCCAAAGAAGCGCTCGCTGATTCCGGTCGCGGCGCTGGTCGTGGCGATCGTTGGCGCCGGCGGCGCGTGGATGGCGCTCAAAGGCGGGGCGCCCAAGGCCAATGGTGCCGCGCTGGACACGACGAGACTCGGTGGCACCACGCATCCCCGGCCTCCCGCACCGCCACCCGCCGCACCGCCTGCGGCGAGCGTCAGCCTCAACCTTGCACAGGCCCGCGACGCGTTGGACGACTTGTTCCTCGAGAAGCTGGATTCGACGAACGCACGTATGGTGCGGGATTCTGCCATGAAGTTCTATACGGCAGCGGGGATCACGCAGAAGGACAAGGCGTACGCGGCGTTTGTCGTGGGCAACGCCTATTTCCAGTCGGGAGACCGCGCAACCGGATGTCGCTACGTTGGCGCCGCGACAAGGCTCGACCCGGGTGACGCGACCTACTCCCGGCTCCTGGAGCAGTGCACCTGATGTTCGGGTTCTCGAACAAGGCCATCCGCGTCGAGATCTTCGGCAAGACCGATCTCGGACGCACGCGCGACCACAACGAGGATCGCTTCCTCGTCGCCGATCTCACGCGCAAGTCGGCATCGCTGCAGCCTGAGGTGCGACAGCACACGATCGGACCGCGCGGCACGCTGCTGGTCGTGGCGGACGGGATGGGCGGCGCGGCGGCGGGCGAGCTCGCGAGCGAAATGGCGACCGACACGATCTACGATCATCTCGTGAAGACGTGGAACGCGGAGCAGGAAATCACCCCGCAGCGCTTCGCGTACCGCTTGAAGGAGGCCGTCGAAGCGGCCAACGCGAGCATCCATGCGCACGCCAAGGCGCATCCGGAAGTACGCGGCATGGGCACCACGACCACCGCGGCAGGCGTGCTCAACGATCACCTCTATCTCACGCAGGTCGGCGACAGCCG
>DATEHJ010000113.1:0-2363 GCA_035279645.1 Gemmatimonadaceae bacterium | reverse complement strand
GTTCGAGCGTTCAGGTTTGGTGCGCAGCGTTATCGACGAACGGTTCGGCCTCACGCCCGATGAGTTTCGGGTGGAAGGCGACATCGTCGCCATTGGACCGCTTCGCCAAGACGATGCAATCGTCGCGCTCAGCGAACAGCTCGAATCGGTCGGGCTGATTTACTTCGATGATTTTGTCGAAATGAGCGGCAACTGGCCGGCGTGGTTAGGCGTGTGGGTGACCGGGCGCCGCGACGGCTAATCAGGCGTCAAGTCTTTACGTCGTGACGCGTCTGCTCCCGCGTTTCCGCCTGCGGCGTGAGCGCGCCGTTTCGGAGCAGACCTTCCCAGTTGCACGCGTAGCACCAACTCGTGCGGAACCACGGCATGAGCAGGTTCCACCCGCGGGACTGGATACGCAGCGTGGGGGTGTCGCAATTCGGACAGCGATCGCCGTCCGGGAGCAGGCAGAAGAAGAAGATAGTCGCCGCGACGATGCGCAGGACCACAAACGCGATGAAGACGAGCGCAAAGACGGACGCATCCGACATGGGGCGCACCTCGTAAAGCACCATATACGGAGTGCCAGCTGAGCGCGCAAGCGTGCGAACGCTTGGGCGGCGTCGCTGCTCGTTCTGACTACGACGGCAGCTCGAGCTGCTTGGCGATCGTGGTCCAGCGCTCGACGTAGGCCACGCCGTTTTCCAAGCGTTCGATCACGACCTCAGCGTCCACGGCAATGGACGTTCCGTCGAGGCTCGCAGCAGTCGCAATCTGACGCCGGCCTTCGACCTCGAATGAAATCTCTCCCGCCTCCGATCCGTCGATCGGTCGAGTCACGCGGGCCAGGTGGCCCTGCAGCAGATAGCGCTGATCGGGGAGGTCTCGTGCCGCACTCGGCACTGCCCAACCAGCTATCACTGCGACCATACCGATGCCGCCCGCAACACCAGCCGCTGCCGCGATAGCCGCGAGAGCACCCGGCTGAAGGGTCGTGTACTTGGCGAGAGGATATCCGACGATTCCGAACAGCACCGCGGCAGTACCGAGCGTCGGAAGGTTCAAATACCGCACCCAGCGGCCACGACGTTGCTCGCGGTCGATTCCGGCGATCATGCTAATCACGCCGAGAACGAGGCCGCCAACGAAGAACGAGAGGAAGAGTGTTCGCATAACCTGGAGGCGACAAAGTAAGGTAGTAGTGCGCCGGTGCTGGCGCGAAGCTGCTCACGATATATCCGGGCCGAGGCCGACCAGGTCGAGCAGCGCGAGAGCGTTGGTCGACGTGGCGAGCCCTTCGCGGAGCCGGTAGTCGAAATGAAGAACCGGTGTGCCGCTCGTTCGGTCGATTGAATCGGCAAAGGACACGCAACGCGCCGCAGCCCGGATTGGCCCCGCTGAAGCAAGTGAAAGGTCGTGCGAGGTCACCGCTCCGATCGCACCGGCGTCGAGAAGATGTTCCAATACAATGCGAGCGGCAACGCGTCGTTCCGACGAATTCGTGCCGTGCAACATCTCGTCGAACAGGTAGAGGACGGGTGGTTGTCCAGGCACCTGTGTGCGCGCGCCATCGACGATGCTCTTGAGACGGCGAAGCTCGGCCATGAAGAGCGAGACGCCGTTGACGAGTGAGTCTTCGATGCGCATGCAGGCGTACAGGCGCAGCGTGTGCGACCGGTAGCTTGAAGCGCACACCGGACCGCCTGCTTGCGCCAGCACGCAATTGACGCCGATCGCGCGCAGCAGCGTGCTCTTGCCCGACATGTTCGATCCGGTGATGAGGAGGAACGTGCCGGCAGGGCCAACGGTGACGTCGTTGGTAATGCGTTGGGCATCAGCCATGAGCGGGTGCGCGAGATCCGAGGCCTCGAGTGTCACTCGGGCGTCGTCGTGAAGGTCGGGGAACGTCCAGTAGGGTTGATCGTGGGCGAGAGTCGAGAGCGCCGTAAGGGCTTCGAACTCGCCAAGGGTACTGAGCCAAGCGCGCACATGACGACCCGCGGTTCGCTTCCAATTGTCGAGCGCCGCACCAACATGAAAGTCCCACAGGAACACCCAGTCGAGCGCGAAGTGGAGCATGGGCGACTGGCGAACCTCGGCCCACGCGGCGATGCGCTCGACGCGGCCAAGAGCCGCTGCAGCGCCGGGTGCTTCTCGGAGCGCGGTGGCGAGCGTCGCGAGGCGAGGCGTTTGGAATGTAGCGTCGGCGATGGCGGCGAGCATGGCCCGGTGCCCGCCTAACGCAGAGAACGAGATTCCCGGAATCGCACTACTGGCCTTCGCGCTGCGCCGGACTGCGACACGAAACACGCGCGCCACCAGGACGACTGCCAACCACCAGGGATGGGCGAGAAGTCCAGCTGCTTGCAGGAGCATCGCGGCGA
>DATEHJ010000112.1:0-9418 GCA_035279645.1 Gemmatimonadaceae bacterium | reverse complement strand
GCCGCCGACGAGGTGCGTTCGCGCATCGCGAAGCTGTCGAACAAGCGCGAAGTCGACGTCATCTCTGGCGGCGACATCCGATGGCAGATTTCGCGGGCGGGAATGCCCGAGGACACGCTGCTCGACGAGCCGACGATTCGGACGCTGGGCAAGCTCATGCGCGCCGACGAGTACGTCGTCGGAGAAGTCGAGCGTGGACAGAAGAAGGTGCGCATCTCGGGCCGACTCGTTTTGATGCGAGACCGGCGGATGTCCGAACCGCTGCCCGCGGTGTCGGGCGAGGAGCTGGGGCCGGTCGCCGAGCAGTTTGGGCGCGAGCTGGCGGCGGCGCGAAGCGAGCTCACTCCTCAGCGACGATGTGAGAATGCACTCCGAGACCTACAGGGCGAGCGCGCTCTCCAATTTGCTCGTGAGGCAGTCGCTGCGTACCCAGCCGGCGTGCTCGCGCACGTTTGCTTAACGTGGGCCCTGCGCGCCACCGGTGCACCAGCGGTGGAGGTACTCGGCTCGGCAAAGGCGGTGCTCGCCGGCGATTCGCTCAACCCGCACGGACTGGAGAGCGCGGCAATCGCGCTCGACTCGCTGCGCCGCCGCGACGAATCCGCGACGTACTGGCTCCGTCTCGCCGAAACCGACACCGCGGATCTCGATCTGACACAGCGCGTTGTGCTTTCGATGGTTTTTGGCGGCAGCGCGCGACGGGCTGAGCCGCTCATCGTTCGCGCCGCCAACGACCATCCGGACAGCCTCGGGCTCCGGCGGCTCGAGTGGCGCGTGACATTCGAGAATCGACACTGGCCCGCTGCGATCAAGTCGGGAGAGGCGTTGCTCGCCGCTGATTCGTCGACCGCCAAAGACTCGCTATTCACGCTGCGTCTCGCGTCGGCTTATCGCGCGAACGGCGACACATACAAGGCGATCGCGCTTGCGGCGAAGGGCGTCGCCGCTTTCCCCGGCGACGTGAAGTTGTACACGCTCTACAGTCAGTTCGTGAAGAGTGAGGCGGACACCGTCGTACCGCGCGGCACCGCTCTATTTCCGCGCAGCGCCGAGCTACTCGCGATGCAGGCGAAGGACCTCCGAGCGAAGGGCCAACTCGCCGAGGCGCTTGCCGCGTCTCGTCAGGCACTCGCCGTCGATTCGACGATCGACCGAGGCGAGATGATGATTGCGCAAGGCGAGATCGAGCTCGGCAGGCCGGATAGTGCGTTGGCGGCGCTCCGGCGGGCGGTTACTCGCGGCGAAGACACCGCGCTCATCGCGCAGTTCGCATTGGGCCGAGGCAATGCACTGCTGAGGGCGGCAAACGGCACCAAGTCGCGGGACGACTTCCAACTCGCGATGCGGTTTCTTGCCCTGGCCGACACGCTGCGCCGCACGCCGCAGTCCGCGTTTCTCCTCGGCGTGGCCGCGTACAGCATCACACAGTCGGCTCTGAGCGATGCGCCGAAGATGACGGAGAAGACCCAGAGTTGCGAGCTTTCTCATCTCGGCGCGGAAACGCTGCCCGTCGCTCGCGCCGGGCTCGAGGCGGGACAGGAAGTGTCGCCCGAGGCCGCAAAGCAATTCCTGGATTATCTGGGCCAGCTCGAGCCATACGTTCAGCGCCAGATCGACGCGTTCTGTCCAAAAAGCTGAGCTCTCACGTTCGCTCTTGACACTACGCGACCGGTGCTCCTAGCTTGCGTTCGCGCGCTGGTGATTTCCCCGATTTGACGGGCCGTGCGCCGGGCTTTTAGCCCGCCAATCCCGTCTAAGTCGTGGCTACAACGGCCCACGGCGACAGTCGGGGCCGTTTTCTTTTTCCCGAGCGTTTGAATGAGCCGCTACATCTTCACCTCCGAGTCGGTCAGCGAAGGCCACCCGGACAAAGTTTGCGATTACATCGCCGATTCCATCCTCGACGCGCATCTCCAGGGCGATGCGAAGAGTCGCGTCGCGTGTGAAGTGCTGTGCAAGAGCGGGCAGGTCGTTCTCGCTGGCGAGATTACATCGTCGGTGGCGGTGGATTACGAGCCGATTGTGCGCGATGCCATTCGCGAGATTGGTTACGTCGACCCTAACGAGCCGTTCAACGCCGGCGGTGTGAAGGTGACGCAATTCATCTCGCGCCAATCGCCCGACATCGCCATGGGCGTCGACACGGGTGGCGCCGGCGATCAAGGGCTGATGTTCGGCTTCGCCACCGACGAGACGCCCGAGCTAATGCCTCTTCCAGTTCAGCTTGCGCACAAGCTTTCGCATCGACTCGCCGTTTCGCGCAAGCGTGGCGAGCGCGCGTGGCTGCGGCCGGATGCGAAAACGCAGGTCTCCGTTTTGTACGAAGAACACAAGCCAGTCCGTGTGACGACGGTGCTCGTCTCGACCCAGCACACGGCGGACGCATCGCAGAGCGAGATCCGTGACTACGTCGCCGGCTGCGTGTGTCCGGAAGTGTTAGGCGATTGGTTCAATCCGAACGTCGAGGTGCTCGTCAATCCGACGGGTCAGTTCATCGAGGGAGGTCCCTCGGCCGACTGCGGCGTCACCGGCCGGAAGATCATCGTCGACACCTACGGCGGCATGGGCCGTCACGGCGGCGGTGCGTTCAGCGGCAAGGATCCGAGCAAAGTGGATCGCAGCGGCGCCTACTTCGGTCGCTTCGTCGCTCGCCAGGTTGTGCAGCAGGGAATCGCGAAGCGCGCCGAGGTGCAGGTTGCCTACGCGATCGGCCGCGCCGAGCCGGTCTCGGTGCGCGTCGACACCTTCGGTACCGGCGACTGGCGCGCCGCTGAGGAGTTCGTACAGAAATTCGACTTCCGCCCAGCGGCAATGATCGAGCGGCTCCAGCTTCGCCAGCCCATCTATAAGAACACAACGAACTACGGGCACTTCGGTCGAGCAGGGTTGAGCTGGGAAGCTTAGCGAGTGGCTAGTGGCTAGTGGCTAGTGGCTAGTCAACTTCTCTAGCCACTAGCCACCAGCCACTCGTCACTATCGAGCCGCTTCTCCCGAGCACTCGCCTCCAGCCAGGTAGCCTTTGCGCAAGACCGCCGCTGCGCTCGCAGGGGATACATCCACTGACACCTTGAGCGCCGCGCCGCCAGGGAGGGAAATGCCCTGCGTCCCGGAGCGCAGCGTCCACTCGGCGCGACTGGCGGTTCCGATCGGCTGCCACGAATCGGCGGCGTAGAAGAGCTGGAACATCGCCCACGGTCCGTTGTACGGGCCGACCAGCGTCGCTTGCAACGTGCCGAGTTGTGCCGTGAGCTTCGCGTCGTGCGTTGCCGCGGGCCAGTCGACGCGCTGCTGCTGAGCGAGCGTCTTCGACGCGCGCACTTCGTCGCCCTCGAGCATGATTGACACGCCGTTCGTGCCGTCGGCGACGATCGGCTTTACCGTGATCGAGAAGTGCGGATCGGGCGTTCCACCGGCGAAGAGCACGTCGGAGAGCGCCGCGGCGCGATTGAAGAAATCCACGAAGGCGGGCGAAAGCCTAACCGCGCCGGCGACCGGCTGGTACGTGTTCCCCTGCTTCTGCAGCGCGCTCTGGAGCATCTCGTTGTAGAGCGTCCACAATGAGCCGGAGCCCGGCCGCAACATCGCGCTCACTTCCTGGATCGATGCCTGCGCGCCAGTGTTCGGATTGAAGGGGAACTTGGCCAGCGTTAGGCGCGCGCCGGCGCAGAAGACGCGCGCCCGCGCGTTGACCTGATCGGCGCCGAACCGCGCGAGCAGCGCCTCGGCGTAGCTGATCGGATCCTCCATCAGCTTCTGCACCGTGCCGTGCACCTGCCCCTGTTGGTCGATAGTGAACGACGCCGCGATCTGACGCGCCGCTGATTTCGCCGCCGCCGCGCTCCCCGCGGCCTGACCCGCGGCTTGATCGGCGCCCGGACCAACCGCCGCCCCGGCCTGCTCGAGCGCCGCCTGGAACGCGACGAGCGCGCCCATGTACGCCTGGTTCCCGGCGCCGATGAGCTTCGTCGTGTCGGCCGGCGGTGTGACTGCCTGCACTGGCTGGAAGATCGTCGCGACGTCGGGGGTGACGCCGGTGTTGCGCGCCGCCACCGAAAAGAGCTCGAGCAAGGGCGATTGGTTCCCGCCCAGGACCGTGAGCTTCTGTGCGGCGTCGCGAACGTTCGCATAACGAGTGATCGCCGCCGATCGCAGGAACCGACGCCAGTGGTCGACATAGTCGCCCGTGTAGCGTGCGCGCAGTTCCGCCACCAACTTCCCTTTGTCGCCCTGTTGCACGTCCTCGCCGACGACCCAGCTCTCCCCCTGCCGGAATCGATCGACCTTGGTGAACGCGTCCTGCATGAAGGTGAAGCCGGTCTTCGTGAAGGCGCCCGGCACCTCGTACGAATCGACGAGATACGCCGCCGAGCCGGGGAATCGCTTGTTGAACTGAATCGGCTGGCTCGCCTTGTTCGCTTCGGCGAGCATGAACTGGTAAATGCGCTCGGAACCCGCGAACTGTCGCAGGAAGGCGCGCCCACGGGCGACGGCCGCTTCGTCGGCGCGGTCGGGGAACGGATTGAAAAACTGCAATTCGCGCGCGTACGTGTCGAACTGCCGCTGCGCGATCTGCGTGCGCTCCGGATCCAATGGCCGGCCACCCTGCCATTGCTTCATGAGCACTGGTGCGAGAAACTCGACGGTGCTCTTCTCGGGGTGCGTCGTCGTGATGAGGTACGATTTGAGCAAACTATAACTCGACCCATAGTCGTCGCTCGCGCGCGCCGAATCCGGCAGCGACCGCAACGAAGCCAGAAGCGTCGCCTTCGTATTCGCGAACATGAGCCGGTTGAATCCCGCGAAATACGCGCGGCGCACATCGGGGAAGATCGATGAACCACTGTACAATCCCCAGCGCAGCGAAAGCGGAGCGCCCTCGTGTTCGTACGCGCTCAACGTGTCGATCTGGGCGCGCAAGGTGTCCAGCCGCCGCATCGCGTCGACGGGAGGAAAGTCGACATTGTTCGGCGCGATGGCGGTGATGCCGCGGGCCGCATCGCTCACCTGGCGCTCGAGCCGGCGATTACCACCATAGGAGATCGCGAAGGCCATCGAGAGCATGAGCGCCAACGCCGCGCCGCCCGCGAGCGCCGCCCGTCGCAGGAAGCTGACGCGCTCGCCCCCCTGAGTGAGGCGCTTGGCCGGTTCGTCAGCGAGGATCACCTCGCGGAACAATCGCGGTAGAAAATCCCAGCGCGGAACCTTCCGAGTGCGCGACGTGCTGGGCGCCGCGGCGGCGCCTGCCGCCGCCAATTGATGCGCCGAGAACACGCCTGTCGCCGAGCGCGCACCGACCGCCTCTCGTGCCTGCTGCACGGCGGGACTGTATTCGGGCGTGACGTCATTGACGAACACCGCTTGCACGCCCGAGAAATAGAAGCCACGCAATACCGGGCTTCCCTTCAAGGCGCTCGGCTTGCCGATTTCCCGCAGGAACTCGACAACGAGCGGCGCCATCTTACGAACCTCGCGCGGGAATTCGTAGGCGGACGGCTTGTACTCCGGGGCGTGCTCGCGCGAGAGCACCGGCAGTCTGCGGCTGGCAAGCGATCGGTAGAGATCCTGCAGCGCGTGCTCGAGCCGCGGCGTTACCCGCTCGGCGTATGTACCTTCGGTCGTCAAATCCGGCGGGAGCGAAGCGCCTAACGGCTCGCGCGCCTCGTCTGCGGAAAAATTGCGCACGAACGCGTCAAAATGGGGAATCGCATCGGCCTTTGTGAACAGAACGTACGTTGGCAGCTGCACGCCGAGCTCGCTCGCCGCCTCGCCTAACCGCTCGCGCAACGTGCGGGCTGCCGCCGCAACGGCCTCCGCATTTCCGGCCTTCAGCAACTCGTCGCAGCCAAAGCACACGACGGCCTGCCTCGGCGCCTGCGGTTTTCCAGTCAACGCGGCGAAGAGGCTGCGAGGGCGCAGCGTCCGAACGAATCGCCGCCAGGTGTCCGAGATCGCGAGAACCGCGCTTCCCGCCTCGGCGAAAATGGTATTCTGCGCGAACCAGAGGTTCGCGGTCTTGGTCGCCGCCACGGTATCGCCGCGCATCGCTTCGCCGGCGAGAAGCTCGGGCTCCAGTCCCGAGCGCACGATCGATGTCGTTTTGGTGCTACCCTGAGGACCGAACACGAGCACGACGGGGAGCCTTGCGAAGCGCGCGTCCTTCGTGCTTCCTGCCTTTGCGGACTGGAGCTGCGCGCGCGCCGTAGCAAACACGTGATCGACATCGCCAGCGAGCTTTGCCTCCGGCGTCGCCGGGCCAACAGGCGCGCGGTCGCGGAAGAACCACACGATCAGCGCCGCGGAAACGAGACCGAGCAGCGTTAGGCCGCCGCGAAATACCCACGCGTCACCGCCGGCGAGGCTGAGCAGGCGTCCCGCGATGTACGCCACGACAAGGTAGAGCAGCAACGCAACCGCGGCGATGATCCAGACCTTCGTCCGTCGTTTCATGTTCACTCCGAATGCATCAACGAACCCGCCAGCACGGGATTCAGCGACTGAGCTGCGTCGTTAGGTTGGCGAGATCGGATTTACCCGAATGCAACGAGATGGCAAAGCCAACATAAAGCACGAGGGCAAGCACCGCGGCTCCGATCGCCGTCGCGATGAGTCGCTCCGCCCAACGGTCGCGCGGCTGACCGATGTCCGCGGACATTTGACGCCAGCGGGGCGATAGCTCGCCGAGTCCGCCGTGCACGCGGTCGATCTTGTCGGATACCTGCGCTGAAAGAACTTGCAGCTCGGCGCCGCGAGACGCGCTGTAGCGTCCCTTATAGCCGAGAAGGAGACAGAGCTCGTATACCTCGAGGACATCGGCGAGGTCCTCGGAATCCTGTCGTCCCAAAAGCTGCTGCAGATACTGGAAGAACAGCTCTCCGGCCATATGCACGCCGAAGACCTCCTCCTGCAACGGACGACGCGGCCACTCGGCGAACATCGCCTGGCCAGAGTTCAGAACCGTTTCGTCCAGGAACGCGATGACAGCGAAGAGCGCGAAACGCACGTCGTCCGCCCCGTAGCCTGCCTGACGCGCTTCCTGCTCGGCGGCCACCAACACCTGCTTGATGCGCGTTCGAAAAGAGTCCGCATCGGCGGCGACCTGCCGTCCCGACCGGAGCCGGGCCACCGTCGTGAACGGCTCCTGAAGCGAGAGAGCAAGTAGACCGCGTCGGGACGTATCGATCGCGGGACGCGTACGTTCGACTGCTACCCCTGTCATGAAGCGACTCCGCGCGGCACTTGTGATCGTCAGCCGACTGGTGAGCGTGGCGGGCTAACATAAAGAAAGGCGCGCTACGGCGGGAGGATCAATAAAACCGGTTACGCCTCGGCCACCACTACGAGCTCGACTTCCGCTTTGGGAATAGCGTCGGGCAGGTAAACCCCAATTTCGTGCGTCGCGTTCAACGTGTCCCAGCACGGACCAGCGCGATCCACCGCGAAGTATTGCGTGTCCGCGCGCGGAGCGATCGACGCTGGCGGGAAGGGAATGTGGTCGATGCGCATACCAGGAAACGCACGACGCACCAGCTCCAGAGTGAATTTCGCCGAGCACACCTTCGCGAGTTGTGGAATGCGCGCCGCCAGCTCTACTCCAGTGAGCGAAGAGCGAATGCCAAGAATCCATTTCGCGCGGCCGAAGGCGCGTTGATCGGCGATTGCAGCGGTGTGGAGGAATGGCGCCGTCATGCGCAGAGGCACGACAGTACGCGCTGTCGGCGCGACGATGTCGAGATGCCCGCGAATATGGCGGTCGAGCGCTTCGAAGCAGTCCTGCGGGTGGTCGTGATCGTAGGCTGGAAGCGTTCTCGGATGAGCGTCGAGCGAGAAGGTGCATAACGCTCCCGCGAGACGCGACAGCTCGAGATACAGTCGCTCGGGATGAATGCGCTTTACCTGCGAGATATGGCGCAGCGGCGGGAGGCTCGAATCGATCGCGTGCAGCAGCCAGAAGCTCGCTACTTCCTGTCGCGCAAACTCTTCCGCGCTCCCGCGGCGGCCCCGAGTCATCGAATCGCTTTTCGCATCGATCATCTCGACGAGGCGCTGAAGGAGTTGCGTCAGCCGTTTGCTCGCTCCGACCTGGATGCAGGGTGGCACATAGTCCGGGTCGTACATGAAGTGGCCGGCGCCATCGCGGCGGACGCGTGCGATCGGGAGCGCAACGATATCAGCCAGCGGCTCCGTATCCAGGGCGAGACGGAAGTTCTTACGCCCCACACTCACCGCGCGCTCGTCTCGCCCAGTCGTATCATCGAGCACCGCTGCCGATTCGGCGCTATAGCGCGCGTGCGATCCGTTCGTTTCACCGTTCAGAGCGAAATTCGGTCGGTCCAGGCGATAGGCTGGGATGGTGAGGAGAACGAGATGCGATTCCTGGGTTGGGCCGAACAGTTCGCGAACTTCGAGAGCCTCGGGCGGGGCGTCACTGCCGGGAATGTCGAAGGGCAGGCCATCGGGCAAAACGCCACGGGCGTGCACGAGCGAGATCGTATCGTTGCGAATTGCCTCGGCGTCCAGCTCGCACCCAGCCAACCCGTATGGAGCGAAGAAGAGGCTGGAGAGGGCGAACTGAATCGTATCCTCGAAATACCGGCTCTGCGCCTGGAAGTGGTGCTGGGCCAGGTGCATCCCCTCGTTCCAGACTACGCGCGAGAGCTGCTTCATTTACTCCGTCCTTCGATCGTGCAGATTGCCAGAATCGTCATTTGTGGACGCTCGGAGCGCATCGGCACTATATTGGGTGCCCCGAACCCACGGCGAAACACCCCGGAGGCTCGGGTTGGACATAGCCCGGATGGACATCACTGGCTCGCGTCAGCCGCTGGGCGTTAACGTACCCCGCGGGTTGCCGATGACAAGCACTGAATTCGCCGCAAGATACCGTTTGTTGAAGAACGTTGCCGCGCGAGGTGCAAGGAGCTTCCTTGCGCAGCAGGTCGAGCTCGGGCGCATGGTGATGGTGCATTATCTCGACTCGGAGACGCCGCAGCAACGGACGGCTACGCTGACGCGACTGCAGGGGCTGCAAGACCCCGCTCGTCAAAAGCTCCTAGAGATCGCGGACGTCGACGGTTCGCCCGTGGCCGTGACGCTCTTCATCAGCTCATTTGTCGATTTCACAACGTGGTTGGATTCGGTAAGCGCGAGCACGCCAGCGCCCTTGCCAACGCCGGCCGTAGTCGCCGCGGCGCCGAGTGATTTCACGCGTGCGTTCGGCAAGGTCGACGCGCCGCCGCCGGCCGTCGCGGCACCGCCCGTCGCGGCGGCACCGCGTCGTGTCGACAAGCCAGCGCGAGAGGGGGCCGGCGAGTTCACTCGAGTGTTCGGCAAGATTGACGAGTCGGCCGTGGACAGGGCATCGGCGTTCAGTGCTAGCGCGTTCGAGAATCCGAGCACGCCGGCACCGGCCGCCCCTAAC
>DATEHJ010000111.1:0-4258 GCA_035279645.1 Gemmatimonadaceae bacterium | reverse complement strand
TAGAGGTCCACCCGAATCCCGACGGCGCGCTCTCCGACGGTGCGCAGTCGCTCTACCCCGAACAGTTCACCAGTCTCGTCACCGAGCTCCGTACCATCGCTCACGCGATCGGCCGACGCGTCGCGACGCTGCCCGCGTTGCGCCCCGCCGGAACGGCAACGGTATCGGTTGGGTAGACAAGAGTAGGGGTTGGGGGCTTGGGGCTAGGGAGAGCAAACAGGCTCTCGCCCCAAACCCAATCCCCTAGGCCCTAGCCCCTCACTCCATGTCCTCGCACTCCGTCCGTCTATCACTCGTTATGCTCGCCGCCGCCGCGGCGCCGTTGGCCGCGCAGTCGACGACCGACAAGGTGCTCGACCGCGCCGTGGCCGCATGGGGCAAGGTAAAGACGGCGCGCGCGACCTTCGAGCAGACCGTGACCAATTCGCTCACTGGCTCGAGCGCCAACGCACGAGGTGAATTTCAGCAGCAGCGACCCAACCGGCTCGCGATACGTTTTACCGAACCGACGGGCGACCGCATCGTCTCCGATGGCGCCTCGGTTTGGGTTTATCTCCCAAGCAGCGCTCCTGGCCAAGTGGTGAAACGCTCAGCGGCGGACGCGTCCGCGCTCCCTCTCGACATCACGGGCGAGTTCCTCACCGATCCACGCTCGCGCTATGACATCACTGACGCCGGCAGTGGGACGGTCGCGGGCCACTCGACGCAAGCGCTGCTCCTCGCGCCGAAGACGGATACGCGGGCACCGTTCAGTAAGGCGACGATCTGGGTCGACGACGATGATGGCCTGATTCGCCAGTTTGAGGTCGTCGAAGGCACCGGCGTCACGCGTCGCGTGCGAATCACGTCCCTCGAGCTGAACGTGCCCGTCGACCGCGCCACCTTCACCTTCACACCGCCGCCGGGCGTCCGCGTCGTCGACCGTTAGGCGCCGCGCCTAACGTTTGGGCTTCACCTCGCGCATGAGCTCCGAGGGCGTCCGCGCCTTGTCGAGCAGGTCTAACGCGGCCGTGATGTCTCGATCGCGATGGACGATGCGATCGAATTCCGTGTCCGGCCCGAACACGTAACGGGCGATCTGATCGGCGAGAAGCCGATCGATCAACGATGAATCCGCATCGAACACCGGTCGCGGCAAATTGATCTTTTTCGCCTGCACGCGATTGTAGAACTCGTTGCGCATCGCCGGCGTGATTGCGAACGACGGGGAGGCCACCACCCCTCGCGCCCTGAGCGCGAGCGCGTAGTCGGTCAGGGCATCGCCAAAGTCGCCCGCGTGCTTTCCCAGCGACAGCTGGAGACTCTCCAGCTGCGCGTCCGCAATGGAATCGTTCACTGGCACGTCAGGAGTAATGCCGCCGCCGCCGAACACGGTGCGGCCGGCGTCGGTCTTGAACGTTGGCCGGGGTGCGTCAGCGCCGAGCTGTCGCAGCGCATCCTGGTCTCCGTCATCGCCGTCATTCGCGTGCGCCTTGTTGATGCTGCGGCCGGACGGCGTGTACCAGAGTGCCGTCGTCAACTTGAGCGCGCTGCTGTCGGAGATCGGAAAGAGACTCTGCGCGCTGCCCTTTCCATACGAGGTCGACCCGACGATCAACGCACGATCGTGATCCTGGAGCGCGCCCGCGACGATCTCCGATGCGCTCGCGCTTCCACTATCCACCAGCACGACGAGCGGCAGCTCCGGCCATGCCTGCGGGAATCGATCGATGAACTCGTGATCGGATTCGAGGCGTCGTCCACGCATGCTGACGATCTTCTGACCGGGATCGAGGAACAGGTCCGCCACGCCGACGCCTTGATCGAGCAAGCCGCCGGGATCTCCGCGGAGATCGAGCACGAGCGCGCGCATGCCGTTCGTCCGCAACGAGTCGATCGCGGTGCGCAGCTCCTGCTGCGAGTTCTCGCTGAAGATGGTGAGATCCACGTACCCGATGCTGTCGCGCAACATGATGGCATGCTGAACGGAATGAAAGTGAATCTCTTCTCGCGTGAGCGTGAATGGGAGGCGCGATGCATTCCCCGGTCGCTCGACGAGAATTCTCACGTTCGAACCGGGCGAGCCACGCAGCGCCTTGATCGCCTCGTCTGACGTCCACGCGTGCGTGGAGTGGCCGTCGATGTCAACGACACGGTCACCCGTAAGCACGCCTGCTCGCTGCGCCGGCGTCCCTGGCAACGGCGTTACGACGGTGATCCAACCGTCTCGGACGTCCATCTGAATCCCGACGCCTGCATAACGACCGCTCGTGCTCTCAGTCAGCTTGGCGAGGCGATCCGGCGGCAGGAACACCGAGTGGGGATCATGCAACTCGCGTAACATGCCGTCCACGGCCTTTCGGTATAGATCGTCTTCGGCCACGGTATCGACGTAGAAGTTCTCGACGTGGGCGAGCACCTCGTCGAATAGCCGCGCTCGCGAACTACTACTGAGGCCTGATCGATCATAGCCAGCTTGCATGAGCCAGCCGCCGGACACGAGAGCCGCGGCGAAAACGGCCGCGACGATGACAGCACGTGAGCGCATCTGCTACTTCTCCTCGACGGTGACGCGTCGCCCCTCCCAGGAGCGCCGCGATCTACACGTCGAGAAGGAAAAAAGCGGGCCAGTGAGCCCGTAGCACGTCGTGGACGCGTGCGAATACCTCTTGCTCACTGCCGCGTGCGTCAACAACGGCGATCGGCCCGCATTCAGGATGACGCTGCTGCCAGTCCGCGGTTGCGAAGCGTCTAAACTCGGCGGCAACGCGCGTGTGGAATGCGTTGGTCGCTCGTTCGATGCGGTCGTGCGCGCCACGTCGTGCAACGCGAGAAAGCCCCTCGTCGGCGGTCAAGTCGAGCAGCAACGTGAGATCGGGCGTGATTCCCGCCGTTGCCATGCGATTCGCGGCGACGAGATCGGCGTCGGGAATTCCCCGCCCGGCGCCCTGATACGCGTACGTCGAGAGGAAGAAGCGATCGACGAGCACGATCGAGCCGCCAGCGAGCGCGGGCCGTAGCACGCGCTCGACCAACTGCGCGCGCGACGCCATGAAGAGAAGCGCCTCCGCCGGCGGCACGATGTCGGATTCCGGGTCGAGCAGAATGCGGCGTATCTCGTCACCGAGCACGGTGCCGCCCGGCTCGCGCACGGCGACCACGTCTCGCCCGCGCGCCACGAGCCACTCAGTGAGCAATCGCAATTGAGTGCTCTTGCCGGCGCCCTCTGGGCCTTCAAAGACGAGGAGCAAGTCAGGTGCTAGGTGATGGGTGCTAGGTGCTAAGCGAGGGCGTTGGTCGTTAGGTGCACAGCTAGCACCTAGCACCAAGCGCCTAGCGCCTAGCACCTTCACAGCGTGATGATGCTGCTGGTGGCGCCCTTCTCGATTCCTTCCAGGATCCAATCATTCACCCGCGACATGACCTTGTCGAAATTCTCCTGCGCGACGAGCAGACGCTGATAGCTCGGCTTCGATTGAATCTGGGAGAGCTGCGCATCGAGCTTCTGCTCCATCTCCTCGGTTGGACGCTCGCCACGCTGGAGCATGCGTTGCGCGTCGAGGCGCAGCTGCTCCATCTGCTGAAGCAGCGTCACCGTTTCGCGATCCTCGTTCAAGGTATCGCTGGCGCGTCGCACTTCCTTGTACTCGGTGCTCTGGCCGATCGTGCGGCCGAGGTCTTTGGCTTTGTCTTCGATCATCACGAGTTCCCTGTGGTACGGCGCGGCTAGCGACGGACGGCGAGCACGAATCGCTCACGTCCAGTGAGATCAACGTGGACTCCAACATCATGATAGCGCTGGTCACTCGCGACGATCTCAGCAACCAGCGAGGCTCGCCGAACATCGACTTCGAGCGCGAGCAGGCCGCCGGGAACGAGCACCGCTCCCGCCTCACGAACGAGCCGCGCCGAGACGTCGAGTCCATCGGTGCCGCTGAAGAGCGCGACTGGCGGCTCCCAGTCGCGGACGTCGCGCGGTAGCTCGCGCGACTCGTCGAAGGCGATGTAGGGTGGATTCGATACGATGACGTTCGCGCGCTGGCCGCGTGCGCTGAGTGGCGCCAGCAGTGACCCATGGGCGAGCGACACACGAGACCGCAGCGCGCCTCGCGCTTCGAGCAACTCCGCGTTCACCCGCGCCACGGCCAGCGCATCGAGCGACACGTCGGTGGCGAGGACTTCGCGAAACGATCCCTCGCTCGCGAGGGCGAGCGCGATCGCACCCGATCCGGTGCCGGCGTCGACGGCGAGCTCCTGATCTCCGCTCGCGCGCGCGAGC